>CBDTZB010000031.1:0-11322 GCA_965364795.1 uncultured Nocardioides sp. | reverse complement strand
TCGATGACGAAGTAGTGGCCGTCAGGGGTGCGTTCCGGCTCGGTCACGGACCGACGTCAGCCCTTGGCCCAGTCGAGGAACTCGTTGGAGTCCGCGAGGGTGAGAGTGACGCCGGGGTGCAGGATCCGCTTGGTGGGGTCGATGCCCGGCACCGGCGTGTGGAGCTGGAGGCACACCCCGACGCGGCCGTTGGTCGCGAAGGTGACCCCCTTGTCGGAGAAGGACAGGTGCGGGGGACCGGCGGTCTTGATGAAGGCGTAGTCACCGGAGAGGTTCGCCTCGGTGATGTTGGACCGGGTGGTCTGCAGTCGCCAGAGGCCGAACCGGACCTTGAGGGCGTCGTCCTCGACCTCGACGTACGCCGTGCGCGGGGTGACGCCGAACGGCAAGGCAGCCACGCGGTAGGCGGCATCGAAGTCGAACGGGTAGCGGTGCGACATGGGTGACTCCCCTAGAGCGAGTGGCGGTTGGTGCGGTGGTGAAGAAGTCATGGTGGCAGCCAGACCCGCGCCGGCGGACCATCCTGAGGGGTGAGGTCAGTTAGCGAGCAGGGCTAACTGGTCGATCTCGGTGCTCTGATCGTCGATCACGGTCGTGGCCAGAGCGAGCGCCTCGGGGAAGCGTCCGCGCTCCTTCTCTGCTGTCGCTACGTCGATGGCACCGTCGTGATGCTCAGCCATCAGCGAGAGCCAGCGCGCCTCGAACTCGGTGTCGTCGCCGATCTCCGCAAGGGCGGCGACGTCATTGGGGTCGACCATGCCTGCAGACACTTCTGGACCCGCCTCCCCGTCTTCGGCGTGGGCGTTGGCGTGGTCGATGGAGGTCTCGGGGATGGGTTGATCCCACGCCGTCAACCAGGTCGTCATCGACTCCACTTCGGTGACGCGCGCGGTGAGGATCTGATCAGCGAGGGCGAGCACCTCGGGGCGCAGGTCGCGGCCCTGGGTGAGGGTGACCAACTCGATGGCCTGAGCGTGGTGCGGAATCATCGTGGCAGCGAACTCCACGTCGTCTTCGTTGAAGACGTCGCCGTTGAGTGCGGTCTGTGCGGCTGACGGGTCGGTCGCCGCACCGTCGGAACCCCCACATCCGGAGAGGCCCGCGGTGAGCAGGACGCCCAGCAATAGCGCAACAACTGGCAGCAATCGACGTGTCCTCACGGGTTCAGGCTGTCACGGTTCTTCAGTCGTGCCTCACGAAGTTCGGCCCGCGTGGCGCGCCGGGCAGGACGCATCGACCACCAAGCGATGAGCAGTAGCAGAGCGAGGATTCCCAAGGCGATCAACCAACTGGTGTCCCCGGCTATGCCTCGGCCAGCAGGAATCAGGGTGGTGATCGGGTCTAGGCGTGACACGGGCGTACCTCCTTCTCGCGCGGTCAGCCGCGGCGAGACGTCGAGTTCAAGAAACTATCGTTCATAGTAGTGGCAGTGAATTGAAGAATCGAACTCGTTTAGGCTCAACGCCATGAGTTCGGACCCGTGGACCCTTCTCGCAGTCGTCGCAGGGGTCGTCCTCGTCCTCGCGGCCCTGCGCGACGTCTTCCACACGCTGTTCCATCCCGGGGACAGGGGAGCGATCTGTGCGCACCTGTGCGCGGCTGTGTGGTGGATCGCCGGCCGCCTGGGCCGCCGCGGAAGGCAACTGGCCGGGCCACTAGCGGTGGTCATGACGATGGGCATATGGGTAGTCATGCTTGTCGTGGGCTACGCCCTGATCTATCTGCTGGTCTCTCCCGACCAGTTGTCCCGAGCCGACGGGACGGGCAAAGCAGGCGCCTTCTCGGATGCGCTCTATCTCTCGATGACGGCAATCTCGACCCTCGGCCTCGGCGACGTCGTCATCAACCCCTCACCCCTGCGCCTGCTAGCTCCGACGCAAGCGCTGATGGGTTTCATCGTGCTGACGGTGGCTATCGCCTGGGTCGGTCAGATCTACCCGGCCCTTGCGCGTCGCCGCAGCCTTGCTCTGCAGATAGGCGCATTCTGGGAGGCTCACGACGAGGACACCGTGCAGGATTCGGTGCTCGCCTCGGTGGCTGCCGACTGGCTATCCGGGGCTAGTGCGGTCGTCGTGGACCTGATCCAGAACTCCGAGACCTATTACTTCCACGACACTGATCACCGCATGTCCCTGGGCACCCTGGCCGAGGGCCTCGACCGGTGCGTGAATCTGCTGGCCTCCAGTGCTGACGAAGAGGAACGTGCGGTCGGTGCCGGCCTAGCTCGCGTTCTGGATCATCTCTTTGCCACCCTGCACGAGCAGTACGACGTGCCCGCAGATCGTCAGGCGGCGCTGAACTACCTCGGTCAAGCATCTTCCGCGAAGGACTAGATCGTTGTCGCCGACCCGACCCGCCCCGCGTAGCGCCGACCTGCCCCGCAACGAGCCTCCAGCACGGAGTACGCCGCGCTACAGTCGTAAGTACGTCCATCTTTCCTGCTACCTCGGACCCGGTGGCGTGAGCAGTTTTCAGATCCTCGTTAGGACTGATCGACATGACGGAGAACAAGGACCACCACGCAGACCACAACAAGCACCTGATCTCGGCCGAGAGCCGCGCCCGTAGCGCCGACGCGGACGAGAACACCGATCTCACGCGGGGCCCCGGGCAAGGCAACGGTGACCGAGTCAACGGCATCTACTTCATCGCCATCTCGCTCGTAGCGTTGGTCATCGTGATGATTCTCATCGCCACTGCCGCCGTGATGATGTAGTTCCGCTTAGGACTCAGTTGCGGCGTGCTCGCGGCGGATGATGACTTTAAGTGCCTTGGTCTGAGCTGCCCGGGCGAACGTGTCGTAGGCGTCGAGCATTTCGTCGAGCTTGAAGTGGTGCGTCGCGAACTTCTCGGCTGGCAGCTTGTGCTGGGCCACCAGCTTGAGGAGCATGGGTGTCGTCGACGTGCTGACCAGACCCATGGTGATCGCGATGTCCTTGATCCACAGGTCCTGCAAGGGCAGGTCGACTGAGGTGCCGTGCACCCCGACATTGGCGACCGACCCGCCGGGCCGCACGATGTCCAAGCAGGCCTTGAACGTGGCAGGGACTCCGACGGCTTCGATGGCCACGTCGACTCCGAGACCGTCGGTCATGGCGAGGACCTGCTCCGCCCAGTCATCGTCGCCGCTGTTGATGGTGTCGGTGGCGCCCAGCGACAGGGCCTGTTCGAGGCGGCTCGGGTCGAGGTCCAGGGAGATCACTCGGGCAGCGCCGTACAGCCCTGCGGTCATGACCGCGGCCAGACCGACCGGTCCCGCACCAACAACCGCCACCACGTCCCCGGGCTTGACCCGTCCGTACGTCACCCCGATTTCGAAGCCGGTGGGAAGGATGTCGCTCAGCATGACCGCAGCCTCGTCACTGACCCCGTCGGGGACCTTGTAGAGCGAGTTGTCGGCGAAGGGAACGCGCACTCGCTCCGCCTGGGTGCCGTCAATGAGGTGGCCGAAGATCCAGCCGATGCCGCTGGCTCCCTCCTCGGCGAGGCAGTGGGCGTAGAGGCCCTCGTGGCAGAAAGAGCACGAGCCGCAGGCGCTGACGCAAGAGATGATCACGCGGTCGCCAACTCCCACGTTGACGACAGCGGCTCCAGCCTCGATGACGGTGCCGACACCCTCGTGGCCGAGGATCCTGCCTTCAGTCACCGCGGGTACGTCGCCCTTGAGGATGTGCAGATCGGTGCCGCAGATCGTGGTCGTGTCGATCTGGACGATCACGTCGGTCGGCTGGACGATGACCGGGTCTGGAACTTCCTCCCAAGCCTTCTGTCCCGGACCGTGATAAACGAGCGCTTTCATCGGGTTCCCCTTCGTAGAGACTCCATGAGTTGCTCGAGAGCCTGTCTCAACTCTTGGCCGACCTCGCGTTGAGGAGAAGAGTCGAAGGTCCCCTGTCTAGACGACTTCCAGCCCTAGTGCTCACGACTGTGGCCCCGCAGGCTCAGAACACACCTACTGAACCGAGGCCCCATCATGACAACCGTCCACAGCAATCGATCAGCCACTTCTGGAGAAACAGCCACGGTGGATGCAACGCCCCATCACCTGGCAGCACGCGTCCTGGCCGTCCTGCGCATCGCTTTTGGTCTCACGTTCTTGTGGGCCTTCTTCGACAAGTTGCTCGCGCTCGGCTTCGCCACCGGTCGAGACGAGACCGGCGCCGTGGACCGCTTGGGTGACGCAGCCTGGATCAACGGCGGCAGCCCCACCGAGGGGTTCCTCAAGTTCGGTGCCGACGGTCCCTTCAAGGGCCTCTACAACAACATCGCCGGAGCGGCCTGGGCCGACACCCTGTTCATGCTCGGACTGCTCGCGATCGGGCTGGCGTTGACCCTCGGGGTCGGCATGCGACTCGCCGCCGGCAGCGGTGCCCTGCTCTACCTCCTGATGTGGACCGTCGTCCTGCCGCCCCCGAACAACCCGCTCCTCGACGACCACATCCTCGGCGCCATCACCCTGGTTGTCCTCGCTCTCTACGGCGCAGGCAACACCTGGGGCCTCGGGACCTGGGCGAGCAAGACCGACCTGGTTCGCCGCTACCCAGCCCTCGGCTGAAAGAGGCTTCGTGGCGGCCCACGCCGATCAGCTTGGGGCCCAGGGCGTCACGGCCGCCAAGATGGGCCCGGCGCCGATCCCGATAGCAATGCTGACCAGCGCTGCGGAGTACGCCGCGACTCTCGCCCCCGACCAGGGCACCGGCGCTGAGTCGGGGTCGGGGTCGGGGTCGGGGTCGGAAGGACCCCGGCTGAAGGCGGGAGCGATCCAGCGCAAGTAGTAGAACAAGCTGATCACCGTGTTGAGCAGCAGGACCACGGCAAGCCAGGCGAGACCCCCGTCGAGGGCGGCGCTGGTGATGGTGAGCTTCCCGACGAAGACCGCTGTCGGCGGCGTGCCGACCAGTCCGAGCAGGACAACCACCAACGCCAGCGCAAGCCGCGGCTCGCGAGTGGCCAGGCCGCGGTAGTCGGAGATCTTCGTGAGTCCCGCGGCTGCCACGACCGCGAAGGCGCCGACGTTCGTCACGGCGTAGGCCACCAGGTAGAACAGCAGCGCCGGGGCCGCAAGGTCGGCCAAACCGATCACTGCGACCGGCACCAACAGGTAGCCGACCTGGCTGACCGTTGACCACCCGAGCAAACGGCGGACGTCGTCTTGGAAGAACGCGGCCAGGTTGCCCAACGTCATGCTCGCGGCAGCCAGAACCCCCAGCCCGATGGCCCAGGTGCGGGCATCGGGCAGGTGATCGACCAATCGGGCGATCGCGATCAGGGCGCCAACTTTCGGGACCGTGGTGAGGAAGGCCGCCGCGGTGACCGACGCCCCTTGGCTGGCGTCAGGGACCCAGAAGTGGGCGGGCACTCCACCCGCTTTGAACAGCAACCCAGCCAACACGGCCACCATCCCCGCGGCCACGGCGCTCGTCGGACCGGACGCGAGTCCGGCAGCCAGCGCGGCGTACCCAGTTTCGCCGGCCAGGGCGTAGAGCAGGACCACCCCCATCATCAGGAAGATCCCGAAGATCGCCCCCAGCAGGTAGGTCTTGAGCGCCGCCTCCGCCGAGCCGGGGCGACGCACGATCGCGACCAGGCCGTAGAGCGGGATGCTCGAGAGCAGGAAGGCGACGATGAGAAGGGCGAGGTCGGTGGTGCCGGCCATCACCGTCGATCCGGTGGCTGAGAAAAGCAGCAGCGAATAGGTCTCGCTTTCCCGCGGATGCCCCGCTAGTTCATCGCCGGCGATGAGCAGGATCAGAAGGACGGCGACGCCGACGGCGACCCGGGCCAGATTGGTGCCGTCATCGACCACGAACGAGGCGTCGAAGATGCGCTGCGGTCCCGAGGACAGGCCAGCGACCCCGATTCCCGCGGCGAGCAGCGCCGACGCCCCGGCCACGATCCGCAGCCGCCATTGGCAGGTGCGCGGGGTGAAGGAGCCACCGAGCAGGCAGATCAGCCCGCCGGTGAAGAGCGACAACTCCGGAAGGAGCGCCCCGACTTCAGAAAGCATGGAGTCCATCGATCAGCGACTCACGAGCGACACGACCACGTCGGACGCCGGCTCGATGATGGCGAGCAGCGGACCGGGGAACACCCCGATCGCGACGGACAGAACCAGTAGCACCGCCGTGGGCCCCCACTCGTGCCCGCGGAGGTCCGCGAAGTTTTCAGACAACTCCACGGTGGGTCCGGTGAAGATCCGTTGCAACGCCCGCAGGAACAGGGCGGCGGTGAGCAGGATTCCGACCGTCGCAACCGCCGTCGCCGGGACCGTGGCGATGCTGCCGGTAAAGATCTGGAACTCCGCGATGAACCCCGAGAAGGCGGGCAGACCCAAGGACCCGAAGGCGGCCACCGCGAAGAGGGTGGCGTAGCGCGGAGCGGGTCCGGCGAGACCGCCGTACCGACGCATGTCGTAGTTGCCGGTGCGTTCGTGCATCACCCCGGCCAACAGGAACAGGGCGCCGGTCAACAGACCGTGGCTGACCATCTGGGTGACCGCACCGGTGACGGCGAGGGAACGGGCCTGCTCCGCGTCGGCAGCGACGACCCCGGCCGCACCCACAGCGATGACGACGTAGCCCATGTGATTGACCGAGGTGTAGGCGATCATCCGCTTGAGGTCCTCCTGGGCGAGCGCGACCAGCGCACCCCAGATGACCGACACGACGCCCACCACAATGATCACCGGCGCCCACGCCCGCCAGGCATCCGGAAGCATCGGCATCGCGATCCGGACGAAGCCGTAGGTGCCCATCTTCAACAGCACCGCTGCCAGGACCACGGACCCGATCGTGGGGGCGTCGGTGTGCGCGGGCGGAAGCCAGGTGTGGAACGGGAAGGTGGGCGTCTTCACGGCCAACCCGAGAAGCAGCGCCCCGAGGATCAGCCCGCCGGCGAGCGGATGTCCCTGCAACGGGGCCGCCTTCGCCAGCTCGATCATGTCGAAGGTGTGCGGGTCGGCGTACACGTAGAGCCCGATGAACCCCAGCAGCAGGGCCAGGGAGCCGAGGAAGGTGTAGAGGAAGAACTTCAGCGCCGAGCGCGCGTTGTCGCCGTGACCCCATCCGGCGATCGAGAAGTACATTGCCACGATCGAGAGATCGAAGAAGACGAAGAAAAGAATCAGATCCGAGGAGACGAACAGCCCCAGCGAGACGCACTCGAGGAAGAGGTACAACGCCGCCTGAAGTCGGGGGCGGTCCTGTTCGCGCAGGGAGTACGCCGCCGCGGCAGCGAAGACCACCACGGTCAGCAGCACCAACGGAAGCGATAGGCCGTCGACGCCGACGTGGTAGCTGCTGCCCACGCCGGGGATCCACTCGGCCTGCGCCTCATGGGCGAGTCCCAGCCCGTCAGGCGATTCGTACGTCGCCCAGATGGCCCCGGCGAGGGCGACCTCCACCAACGTGGTGGCGAAGAAGATCCACCGCGCGGCCCGGTCGCCGATGCGGGGGACCGCGGCGAGTAGGCCCGCAACGGCCAGGGGGAGAAAGACGAGAACGGAAAGCATGGTCACCTCACGACGATCAGGACAGGGACGAGGATCAGCACGGCAACGAGGAAAGCGCCCACCGCCTGGAGGTAGTACTGGTGGAGTTGTCCGGTCTGCGGGCGTCGAGCGAGATGCCCCATCTTCCGGACCAGCGTGGCCAGCGACTCGACGGCGCCGTCGAGGGCCGCGTGATCGGCGGCGGCCGAACCGCGGGCCAGGTGTGTCGTTCCCCGGGCGAGACCGTCGACTGAAGCGTCGAGCACGCGGGTGTCGCAGGCGTTCGCCGAGCGGCTCAGCGACAGCGCGCCGGCGGCCAATGCTGCGGGGACGCGGTCGATGCCACGGTCGTCGGCACGGGCAGCAACTCTGGCCAGAGACATCGTGGGGTCGACGATCACGCGGTGGACGAAGGTTTCAAGGCCGAACCAGTCGCGTGCCCAGGCCGCGGCGGGCTCGGGCGCGGGGCGACGTCCGAGGAGTCGCCAGGTCGCTGCTAGAACGACCAACCCGAGAATGGCCGAGAGGGCCAGCTCCCACGCGGCAGGTTTGATGGCGTTCTCGGTGAGGGTTAAGCCTCCCAAGACAACCGCCCCGACCGCCAGCGGCCACAGCGGCGCGGTGAGCCAGAAAGGAAGTGGATCGACGCTCGTTTCCTCCCGGGGGCGCCAGAGAATGACTAAAGCCTTGCCGGCGTACGCCGCCGACAGTCCCGCGCCGATCAGTCCGACGATGTAGAGGGCTGCCGACTCCTTCAGCGCTCCGGCGAGCACCGAGTCTTTGGTGGCCCACAGGGCAAGGGGGGCGATCCCGGCCAACGAGAGCAAACCCACCGAAGCGGTCACGCCGACGGCCGGCCAGATCCGCGCCGCACCGTTGAGGTCGCTCAACTTCTTGGTGCCGAGCTTCGCGAGGAAGACGCCCGCGACCAGGAACAGCAACGCCTTGACGGCAGCGTGGGCGACCAGGTGAGTAGTGCCTCCGGCGACCGCTCCGACCCCGGCGGCCAGGACGACGAAGCCCAGTTGTGCCGCGGTGGAAGCGGCCAGCAGCAGTTTGAGGTCCCGCTGCGCCAGTGCGACCACCCCGAGTGCAACGGCCGTCAGTGCACCGATCCAGGCGACGGTCGGTCCCGCCCAGCCCGTCGCTTGGAGGAGCGGAGAAACCCTCAGGAGGAGGTAGCCGCCTAGAGCGACCATGGCCGCGGAGTGCAACAGCGCCGAGACCGGGCTGGGCCCATCCATCGCTCGGGCGAGCCAGAATGAGAAAGGCAACTGGGCGGCCTTGCCAAGAGCGGCGATCACGATCCCGGCCGCGATGACGCTGCGCCATCCGGGGGTGGCCTGGGCCAAGTCGTCGAGCGCGAGCCCGGCACCGCCAGCCAGGGCCGCTCCGGCCGCGATGTAAAGGCCGAGGTCCGCCGCGCGGGTGGTCGTGAAGGCGGTCAAACCCGAAGAGACCCGTCGTGGCTCTCGCCAGTGGAAGCCGATCAGGGCGTACGACGTCGCCCCCATCACCTCCCACCCGATGAGAAGGGCCGGCAACGTCGCGGCCACCGCGGTTAACAGGGCCGCGGCCGCGAAGAGCAACATCAATCCGAAGAACCGGGCCTGGCTCGCCTCGACGTCACCGACCGCAAAGGCCAGCACGAGAAGCAGCACGGTGCCGATCGTGAGAATCATCAGCGCGGCCAATCCATCCACCGCCAGCGTCAGGTCCGCGCCGGCGATGAACCGGCTGGAGACCTGCGGGCGGTGGGCGGCCACGAGGACAGCGGCGGCCAATCCCGACGCAGCGGCGGCCAGTGCTACCGAACCGGCGACCCGGTCAAGCACCGCACCCCCGAGGGTCAGGCCAGCGCCGACCAACGCCGGCAGCGTGATCAGCAGGATCAGAACGAGGTCGGAGGTCATCAGCCGCTGAGCTCCGTGGCCATGTCGGTCATGTCGGTGCCGGCTTCGCGGTGAAGCACTGTGGCGACCGCGAAACCCATGGCCATCTCGACGGTCATGGCGGCGATGATGACGAGCAACAGAACCTGACCGGAGATGTCGGGAGCGAGGAACCACCAGACTCCGGCCGCGGCCAAGATGACTCCGTTGATCATCAACTCCAAGCCCATCATCACCATCACCACGACCTGCTGGGAGATCGCACCGTAAAGGCCCACGCTGAACAGGGCTGCGGAGACGAGGAGAACCGTTTCGATCGTCATCGGCCGATCCCTCCTCGCTGCGGTTCGTCGGTGGGGCGACGGTCGAGGTCGTCGCCGAGTCGGTCGTAGCGGCCGCGCGCTGAGGAGAGGGCAACCGCTGCGACGATGGTGGCGACCATGACCGGGCTGATCGTGATCATCACCAACATCTTCGACTCCATCAGCGCCTGACCCAGGGCGGCGGTGGTGTCGCCGGTCGGGGCGCCGCGGCGTACCGGCCACGGGACAAGGAGGGCCCCGGCGGCCAGCAGCAGGAAGGTGGCGACGGAGAAGCCAACCGCGGTGCGGTTCTGGTGCACCATGCTCATCGGCATCAGCGCGGGGTTCATCCCCATGAACATCACCATGTAGACGGCCATCACGGCCATCTCCATGACCATCATCAAGATGATGACGACGCCGAGATACTCCTGATTCAGGAGCAACACCGTCACGCCCACCGCTACGAACGAGAGCGCCAACGCGTAGGTCGCCCGCGCCATCGAGTCGACGTAGAAAACGAGCATCCCCGTCACCACCGCGACGGCGGCACAGACCCAGAAGGCGATGTCGATCAGCATGCGGGCTCCTTTCTTCCTTCTGGATAGGTCAGGTGAGGTTGACGGCGACGATGGCAACGACCAGGTCCTGCAGAACGACCAACGGCAGAATCACGACCCAACCGACTTCGAGAAGCAGGTCGGGTCGCAGCGTCGGGATCCGCCGGCGACAGGCGACCAACAGCGCCACCAGCACGATGGTCTTGACCAGCACCCAGACCTCGGCAGGCAGAAGCGGTCCGGAGCCGCCGCCGAGGAAGAGCGGTACGGCGAACGCTGCGCCCGCCACCAGCAGGCAGTAGCGACCAGCGAGGAAAAGCAGCCTGTCCACGCCGGAGACCTCGGCGAGCACCCCGCCCGCGAGATCTCGTCCGGTGGAGACATCCATCGGTCCCCAGACTGAGAAGCCCAGAACGCCGAGGCAGTAGGCGGCGAACGCCACCGGCATCCACACGACATTCCAGACCGGTTGGTTGGCGGCGATCACGGAGACGTCCAGGCTGCCCGCGGCGATCGCCGGTGCGACCAGAGCGAACATTAACGGCAGCTCGTAGGCGAGTGCCAAGGCCAAGAAGCGGTAGCCCCCGATGAGGCCGTACGCCGCGTTCGCGCCCCAACCCGCAAGCCAGACCAGCGCCCACACCACGACGTCGAGGGCGTTGAACCAGACCACGCCGAGCGTGGTGTCGATCAGGGTGAAGCGACCGAGAGGAACGAAGGCGATCATCAGCAGGGCCAGGGGGATCAGGCTCGAGGTGGCGATCCGCCACAGCGCTGCGTCGGCCGAGACCGTGCGACGCGGTCGCTGGAGCAGGAGTCGAGCCGTCTCCTGGAACGGGGCAGCAACTCCGGTTCCTGCGGAGGTACGCCGAGCCAACAGGCCATCGAACGCCGCCGCGAGGAGGGCGAGGGCCACCATCAGCCCCACGGCAGGTAGGACCCAGGCCGGGCCTAGAACGGTGGTGGTCATCCGACCTCCACGGTGCGCCAAAGATCCGGTCCGGCGGCGGCGATGCGCAACCGTACGGTGGCCAGGTCCTGACCGTTGATCAGGTCGGCCAGTGGCGGCACCTCGTGCG
>CBDTZB010000030.1:0-11410 GCA_965364795.1 uncultured Nocardioides sp. | reverse complement strand
CGGGCACCGCTCCCTGGCCGACCAACTGCGGGGCTGGTCGGACGAACAGCTGTCCCGCCTGTTGTTGCTGCGCCCGGATCTCGCCACTCCAGCACCTCACGATTTCGGTCAACTCGCTTCCCGCGCGTCGGTGCGCGCCTCGGTGTGGCGTGCACTGGACAGTCTGACGCGCCTGGAGCTCTCTGTCTTAGATGCCCTCGTCGTGTCGGGACAAACCTCTCGTGACGAACTTCCTGCGCTGGTGCACGCTGACCCGTCGGCGACCCGCGCCGCGATTCAGGTCCTGATCGATCTCGGCGTCGTCTGGGAGTCCACCCAAGGGCTTCGTCCACTCACTGGCGTCGCCGAAGGATTGACCGGCGGCCCAACCCGCGGAGTCAGCGGCCTTCGCCCTCGTTCGTCGGAATTCGCGTCGGACGCTGAAATCAGGCAACACCTCGACGCTCTCTCCCCCAGGGCCCGAGCCATGCTCGAGCACGTCGACGCCCACGGAGGTGAGGCTACGGCGGGTTCGGCGCGACTCACCGTCTCGGTCGACGATGCGTCGACTCCTGCCGAAGAGCTGATCTCACGACGTCTGCTGGTTCCTCGCGCCGGAGGCACCGTGGTTATTCCGGGCGAGGTCGGGATCGTTCTGCGCGGCGGCCACACCACCAGCGCACCGGTCGACGCCCCACCCAGCCTTGCCACCGCCGAGCGTCCCGCCTCCATGGTGGACCGCGCCGCGGCGGGCGCCGCCTTCGAGTTCTGTCGTCGAGTCGAGCTGCTTCTGGACACGTGGAGCACCCATCCCCCGGCCCAACTCCGCAGCGGTGGCTTGGGGGTTCGGGACCTGAAGGTGACGGCTCAACACCTCAAGGTGAGCGAGGCCGACACCGCTCTGCTCATCGAAACGGCCTCGGCGGCCGGGCTGCTGGCCGCTCGAGCCGATGCGGACGGAAACCCCGTGTGGGTGCCGACCGACACCTTCGACGCGTGGACGACGCGGCCGACGGCGCAACGCTGGCTCCAACTCCTCACCGCCTGGCGCGACAGCCCCCGGGCCGTCGCGCTGATCGGAACCAAGGATTCCGCCGGGAAGACCTGGAACGCCCTGGCACCCGACCTCACCGGCCGCACCCTCGTGGAGTCGCGCGCGATGGCTCTTGAGGTATTGGGCGACCCGGAACTACTTCCGCCGGGTCAGGTGCTGGCCGCGGGCACCGGCATCCCCTCCCTGGTTGAGCGGATCGCTTGGCTGCGCCCCCGCCGACCCGCCGGACGGGCCCAGGAGGTGGTCGACGCCCTCGATCAGGCCGCCACGATCGGGGTGATGGCCCTCGGTGGGCTGGCGTCGTACGCGCGCGGTGGGCTGGCGGGCGATGCCACCGCCGACGCGCTCACCGCGCTGCTGCCGAGCCCGGTGGACCACGTCCTGATCCAAGCCGACCTGACGGCGGTCGCCCCCGGACCTCTGGAGTCAGACCTGGCGCGGCGCCTTCAACTGCTGGCCGATGTGGAGTCTCAGGGCGGCGCCACGGTCTACCGCTTCGCGGGCAAGTCGCTGCGCAGGGCGCTGGACGCCGGGTGGACCGCCGCTGAGATCCACGACTTTCTGGGCTCTGTCTCGCGCACCCCCGTGCCGCAGCCCCTGGCCTACCTGATCGACGACACCGTGCGAACCTTCGGCAGCATCCGCGTCGGGCACGCCGAGGCCTTCCTGCGGGCCGACGACGAGTCGACCCTCGCGGAGCTTCTCGGCAACCCCAAGGCCGCCTCGTTGGGACTGCGGCGGATCGCCCCCACGGTCCTGATCAGCAGCACACCGCTCGACGTACTCCTGCCCCGGCTGCGGGAGCTGGGAGCCGCTCCGGTCGTCGAAGCCGCCGACGGCACCGTCCAGGTGACGCGCCCAGACGTCCTGCGCGCCCGGTCACGTCGGGGTCGACCTAGCCCAGCCCGCGCGGCCCGCGAAGAGATCCGCATCGCCTCCACCATCACCGCGATCCGCTCGGGCGAACGCGCTGCCGCCACCAGCCCGGCGCGCACCGGCCTTAGCCCCAGCGGCTCCCTGGCCGCTCTGCGCGACGCGATCGAGTCGGGCACCTCGGTGCTGATCGGGTACGTCGACAACCACGGGTCCGCCAGCGATCGGATCGTCGACCCCCTCACCTTGGACGGCGGGCAACTCACCGCCCACGACCACCGGGCCGACGACACCCGGGCCTACGCCGTACACCGGATCACCTCGGTGCGCCCCATCGAATCCGACGCGGTCTAGCGTGAGGCCATGATCATCGTGACCGGCTCCTTGACCGTCGCTCCCGGACGCCGGGACAGGTTCCTGGAGATCTCTCTTCCCTCGGTGCACCAGGCCCGCGAGACCCCTGGCTGCCTCGACTTCGCCGTCAGCCCGGACCCCGTTGACCCCACCCGGGTCAACATCGCCGAGCGCTGGGCCGACCGAAGCGCGCTCGACGAATTCCGCGGAGCCGGCGCCGACGATGAGATGGGTGAACTGATCCTCAGCATCGACGTCAGCGAGTTCGAGGTACTCGAGTCCTAAGACGTCGCCAAACGCCACGATGCGGAGCCCCTACCCACCGCGCCGTAGGCTCGTCAAGTGACCGACGGACCCCTGATCGTGCAGTCGGACAAGACGCTGCTGCTGGAGATCGACCATGACCGAGCCGCTGACTGCCGCAAGGCCATCGCCCCCTTCGCCGAGTTGGAGCGCTCGCCCGAGCACATCCACACCTATCGGCTGACCCCGCTCGGGCTGTGGAACGCCCGAGCGGCCGGACATGACGCCGAGCAGGTGGTCGACACCCTCCTGGAGTACTCCCGCTACGCGGTGCCCCACGCCCTCCTCGTCGACGTCGCCGAGACGATGGCTCGCTACGGCCGTCTGCGCCTTGAGAAGAACCCCGTGCACGGCCTCGTTCTTGCCTCCAGCGATCGCCCCGTGCTCGAAGAGGTGCTGCGCGCCAAGAAGGTCCAGGGCATGATCGGCGCCCGGATCGACGACGACACCGTGGCGGTGCACGCCTCTGAGCGCGGCAACCTCAAGCAGGCTCTCCTCAAGATCGGTTGGCCGGCCGAAGACTTCGCCGGCTACGTCGACGGCGAGGCCCACCCCATCGAACTCGACGAATCCGAGTGGCAGTTGCGCGACTACCAGCGTGACGCCGCAGACTCCTTCTGGCACGGCGGCTCCGGTGTCGTCGTGCTGCCCTGTGGCGCAGGCAAGACCCTGGTCGGTGCGGCAGCCATGGCCCACGCCAAGGCCACCACCCTGATCCTGGTGACCAACACCGTTTCGGCACGGCAGTGGAAGGACGAGCTGCTTCGGCGAACCTCGCTGACCGAGGAGGAGATCGGCGAATACTCCGGCTCGGTCAAGGAGGTCCGGCCGGTCACGATCGCGACGTACCAAGTGCTCACGACCAAGCGCAAGGGCGTCTACACCCACCTCGAACTGCTCGACGCCCGCGACTGGGGTCTGGTCGTGTACGACGAGGTGCACCTGCTGCCTGCTCCGATCTTCCGGATGACCGCCAACCTGCAGGCCCGCCGCCGCATCGGCCTCACCGCGACCCTGGTGCGCGAGGACGGCCGCGAGGGCGACGTGTTCTCCCTGATCGGCCCCAAGCGGTACGACGCCCCGTGGAAGGACATCGAAGCGCAGGGTTGGATCGCGCCGGCCGACTGTGTCGAGGTGCGGGTCACGCTCCCTGAGAGCGACCGGTTGGTCTACGCGACCGCGGAGCCGGAGGAGCGCTACCGCCTGGCGGCCTGCACTCACAAGAAGGTCGATGTCGTGCAGCGACTGGTCAAGGAGCACCAGGGGCAACCCACCCTGGTGATCGGCCAGTACATCGACCAACTCGACGAGCTCGCCGCGGTGTTGGACGCGCCCGTGATCAAGGGCGAGACCCCGGTCAAGGAGCGGCAGCGCCTCTTCGAAGGTTTCCGGACCGGCGAGATTCCCCTGCTCGTGGTCAGTAAGGTCGCCAACTTCTCGATCGACCTTCCGTCCGCGGAGGTCGCTATCCAGGTGTCCGGCTCCTTCGGCTCACGTCAGGAGGAGGCCCAGCGTCTGGGTCGCCTGCTTCGACCGAAGGCTGAGGGCAAGTCCGCGCACTTCTACACGATCGTGTCCCGGGACACCGTCGACGCTGATTTTGCGCAAAACCGGCAGCGGTTCCTGGCGGAGCAGGGCTACGCCTACCGGATCACCGATGCCGACGCGTGAGAGCGCGAGGAACGAGTGGTCGAACTGCGAGGCATCGCATCAATACCGATGCTGACGCGTGAGAGCGCTCGGTGCCCGACCGAACTACTGACACAACCACCCAATTCCATCGAAAATTGGGCCTTTTCGGGCGATTTCGGTTTGTTCTGTCAGTAGTTCGGTTCCTACTCGATGCGGTTGCCGTCCCCGTCCCAGTGTTCGGTGACCTTCTTGCTCGGCTGCACGCGCGGAGGCTCGCCGGGCATCTTGGGGTGATCGGGCGGGAAGTTCATCTCACCCAACCCGGACTCCTCATACAGGCGTAGCAGCGGTTCGAGGGAGTAGGCCTCGGTGTCCATGGCCTCCCAGGGGTCCCCGTCGGCCAGCCGCTCAGGGACCGTGAAGAGGTTGAACTCCCGAGGGTCGGTGACATCGGCCAGATCCGCCCAGGCCAGCGGCGTTGACACCGGCGCGCCGACAAGCGGCCGCAACGAGTACGCCGAGGCGATGGTTCGGTCCCGACAGTTCTGGTTGAAGTCCACGAAGATGCGCTCCCCTCGCTCCTCCTTCCACCAGGCGGTAGTCACCTGGTCATCGCGCTTCTCCAGCTCACGACCGAACCCGATGGCGGCGTGTCGCACGTCGCCGAAGTTCCACTCAGGGCGGATCCGCACGAAGATGTGCACCCCTCGGTTGCCGGAGGTCTTTACGAAGCCGGTGAGCCCCAACTCCTCCAGCAACTCGCGCGCTACGGCGGCCACCCGGACGGCGTCAGTGAAGACCGTGCCCGGTTGGGGGTCAAGGTCGATGCGCAACTCGTCGGGCCGGTCCACGTTGCTGCGACGTACGGGCCAGGGGTGGAAGGTCAGCGTGCCCATGTGAGCACACCAGACCGGCACCGCGATTTCGGTGGGGCAGATCTCCTCGGCCTTGCGGCCACTGGGGAAGGTGATCTCGACGGTCTCGAGATAGTCGGGCGCACCCTTGGGTACCCGCTTCTGATAGAACGCGTCAGCGTTGCGGTCTCCAGGTCCAGTGGCCAGTTTCATCCCCGCGCGCACACCGGAGGTCCACCGTTCCAAGGCCGTCGGCCTGTCACGCAGGGCGCGCATCAAGCCGTCCTCGACGGAGGCGAAGTACTCCGCGACCATCAACTTGGTGACGTCGGCGGTGTGCTCAGTCGCTTCGTAGATCACCCGGTCCGGGCTGGAGACCCGGACGCTCCGCCCGCCGGCTTCGACCTCGACTGCGGCCGCTTTGGCCACTGCCTACTTCTTCTTGGAGGTGGGCTTGGCCGAGGTCTTGGCGTTGCGGGCCTGCGCCTTCCCGACCACCGGCTCACTTCGGATCATCTCGCTGATCCCCAGAGCCGGTGAGGCCAGCGACTCCAGCGCGTCGACGACAGCAGTGTGGCTGGCCGCCATCTTCTCAACCACCTGCGCCATCTCCATCTGCAAAGCGGCAAACGCCGTCATGGCGTTGGCGAGGTTGCGCTGGTTGGTCAGCAGCGCTTCCATCGGCCTCGTGCTCGACGCAGCCAGGTCACCCACAGCAGCGATCAGGGCGGTGACCCGCTCCAGGGTCTCCTCCGGGTGGGTGATGCTGCTGGCGCCGGCGCGTCCGGCGTTCACCACTCCTTCGAAGGTGTCAGAGAGTAGACCCAACGCCTTCTGCTGCGATGCGTTCAGCAACTGCCTCGGGTCCGTCATGTCGTTCTCCTCATCGGGCCGGTGGTTCGTCCTTCCGACCGTAGAGGACTGCGGCGCCCAGCGGGTGGAGGTGGCGCCCGTTCGACAGGAATCGCCTTCGAGCGATCCGTACTATTGCGCCATGGCCTACAACGTGGAGAAGACCGATGCCGAGTGGAAGTCCGAACTCAGCCGTGAGGAGTACGCCGTCCTGCGCCAGGCCGGCACTGAGCGCGCGTTCGTCGGCGAATACACCGACATCGAAACGGTCGGCGTCTACAAGTGCAAGGCCTGCACCGCAACCCTCTTCGAGTCGGACACCAAGTTCCACTCCGGCTGTGGCTGGCCGTCGTTCTACCAGCCCATCAGCGACACGATCGAATACGTCGACGACTCCACCATGGGCATGAAGCGCACCGAGGTTTGCTGCGCTTCTTGTGGCTCCCACCTCGGCCATGTCTTCCCCGACGGGTACGGCACTCCCACCGGAGACCGTTACTGCATCAACTCGATCAGCCTCACCTTGGAACCCAAGGACGCCTGACGTTCCCGCCCGGGTCAGGTGACGTCAACCAGGGCCGAGGTCACCAGCACCACGTCCTCGCCGTACGCCGCGTCGACGTAGTCCTGGATCGATCCGTCGTCATAGGTGACGTCGAGGTAGACGTGATCAGCGTCGGCGTACTGGCCCTGCGCACCGGGGAGGTCGCCCACCTCGGCGCCGATCGACTCGAGTTCCTCAGTTGAGTAGGTCGTCCCCGGCGCAGGTGCCGCGGGCGGCTCCTCGTAGAACGTGTCGTAGAGCGCCGCGATGATCGAGTCGGTCACCGTGAACTCCGAGCCGTCCCAGGTGCCGGTCAGGGCGTAGGGCCCCCACCTGATCTCGGACTCCTCCTCGAAGCCGCCACCGCCGTAGATCTCCCAGTCCCAGTTCGGGATCGCCGGCCCACCGCACTGGGGCGGGTAGGACTCAGCGACCGCGCCGAGGCAGAGCTCAACGGGTCCCGATCCGACGTCCATCACGGTGGCGAGGCTGGCCGTGCGGACCGGCCCCTTCGCCTCGGGGACCTTCGTCGGAGCCGAGGGCCCATCAGCAGAACCCGTGTCGCGGGCGACTGGGTCGCTACCGCCTGTGCAGGCGGTGACCAGAAGGAAGAGGGACAGCGTGGCGGCGACGAGGGCCGGGCGAGTGGGTGTCATGGAGATCTGACGTACGACTCAGGGAAGTCGTTCCACCAGTTGCGCGACGGGGATGAGCGCACCGGTGTAGAACGGCACCTCTTCGCGCACATGACGCCGAGCGTTGCTAGCGCGCAGGTCCCGCATCAGGTCAACGATGCGGTGCAGTTCGTCGGCCTCGAAGGCCAGCATCCACTCGTAGTCACCCAGGGCGAATGACGCGACGGTGTTGGCCCGCACATCCGGGTAGGGCCGGGCCTGCATGCCGTGCTCCTTGAGCATGTCGCGGCGCTCCTCGTCGGGCAGGAGGTACCACTCGTAGGAACGCACGAACGGGTAGACGCACACGTGTCGCTTGGGCTCCTCCCCGTCCATGAAGGCGGGGACGTGGGACTTGTTGAACTCCGCTGGCCGGTGCAGGGCCATCTGCGACCACACCGGGGCCATCCGGGATCCGAACGCCGTACGACGGAAGCGGTGGTAGGCCGACTGAAGGTCCACGCTGTCCTCGGCGTGCCACCAGATCATCACGTCGGCGTCGGCGCGCAACCCGCTGACGTCGTAGACACCGCGGATCACGACGCCGGCCTGCTCGAGGTCAGCGAAGAGTTCCTCGACCTCGACTCCCTCGGCCGCCCGGTCGCTGTCCTTCCCGAACACCTCGTCGAGGCGGAACACCGACCACATCGTGTACTGAATGGACTCGTTGATCTTGCGGATCCGCGAAGCGTTCGACTGGGGCGTGGGGGTTTCGCTCAGGGGGGCACCCGCGGCTTCGTTCATGGCGGAGTTCCCTGCGGTGTCCGTAGCGTCATTCATGGGGCCATTGTGCCGCGCCGACCTCGGCGGCCGCGCGGTGGGCGCTCCCGATCACGGCTGGCACCCCGACCCCGTCGTACGCCGCTCCGCACAGGGCCAGGCCGGGCACCTCGGCCACGGCGGCGCGGATCCGTCGGACCCGGTCCAGGTGACCCAGTGCGTACTGCGGCAGCCCTCCGCCCCAACGCTGCACGAAGGTGTCCACAGGCACAACGGTCTTGCCCAACCCGGTGGCCGCAGCCAAGTCCGCCAAGGACCATGTCACCAGTTCCTCGTCGCTGGCCTGCAGGGAGCGTTCCTCCCCCAAGCGACCCACGGAGGTGCGGAGCAGGACGACGTCTTCAGCTCGGCCAGCGTCGCCCACCCAACCCCACTTGGCGAACGAGAAGGTGGCGGCCTTGATGGTGCGCCGATCAATCGGAGGCACCAAGAAGCCGGAGGCAGCGGTATCGAGAAGTCGCTGGGCGTCCTGGAGCCGCAGGGCGAGCGTGACCACGACGACCGAGGCGGACTCCAAGCCGGCCAACTCCGTGGCCGCGCCGGGTGCCAGGTCGGCGAGCAGTCGAGCGGTGGCTGGGGCGGGGGTGGCGAGGACGAGTCGATCGGCCTCGAGAACCACCGGCGCCGGGACCGGCCCGGTGACGAGTGTGAAGCCGCCCTCGGCTCGACGACGGACCTCACGAACAGTGACCCCGGTGCGGACGTCGAGCCCGGCCGCCAAGGATTCGGGGAGCCGCGCCATGCCCCCGTCGAGGCCGGCGAAGACCGGCACTCCCGGGTCGGCACTGAGGGTCGGAACCAGCGATCCACGCTCGGCCAACACGGCCAACTGCGGGATCGCTGCCCGCACGGAGATCTCCCGGGCCCGGCCGGCGTACACGCCTCCGAGGAGTGGCTCGACCAGCCGATCGGTGACTTCATCGCCGAAGCGTTGGGCGACCAGATCCCCCACCGAAACGTCGACGTCCGGGTCCAGAAGTGAGATCTTCTCGTGTCGCGCACGCTCCATCCCCGCAGAACTCAGCACCCCCGACGCTGCGAGTTGATCCAGGTCGAGCGGTGCTCCCATCATCGTCCGCGGCAGCGGTCGCAGGGCGTCGTGCGTCCAGATGCGCGACGAGGCGGTGGTCGGGTGAACGACGCTCAGGCCCAGCGCTCCAGCCAGCGCGACCCCCTCGGGACGCCGGTTCAGCATCGCCTCGGCACCGACGTCGACCGGGACCCCGGCGACCTCCTCGCGGCGAAGCTTCCCGCCGATCCGATCGCTCGCCTCAAGAACGACCACTTCGTGTCCTGCGTCGGCCAAGTCCCGCGCCGCGGTCAGTCCCGCGACCCCGGCTCCGACCACGATGATCCGCTGCGACTGCACGGCACCAGCCTGCCATGGAACCGGTACGCCGCCACCCGCGTCGTACCCACATGACGAAGCTCCCGCACACCCGAAGCCGCCGATTCGCCGCGGCGGCCGCGCTCGCCCTCCTGATCATCGGCGCGGTTGGGTTCGCCGCCGGCGGCGATGACACTCCAGGGGTCGCCAGCTCTTCCGACAACGAGGCGAGCTATCCCGTGGCCCCGGAGCCCGCGGGCCTCGATGGTCCTGAGGTTGGCGGCTATCGCACCTACAACGCTGAGCCCTCGACTTCCTTCGCGGGCTCGGCGGATCTTGATGTCGCCGCCCAACAGGAGTCGGCGGAGGACAGTGGGACCGAACGGAAACTGATCTCCAACGGCAACGTCGCGCTCCAATCCGATGACGTCGCACAGACCCAGTTCGACGTGGTCGGCGTCTCCGACACCTACGCCGGCGAGGTCGAGTCCAAAGAGAGCCAGACGAACAAGCAGGGCGAGGTGATCCGCTCCCGCCTGGTGCTGCGGATTCCCACCGCCCAATTCATCAACGCAATGGACGACCTGTCCGGCACCGCCCAACTACTCGACAACAGCTCCTCGACCGCCGACGTCACCACCGAGGTCCTCGACAAGGACATCCGGATCAAGATCCAGCGCGACAGCATCGACCGCATCGCCCTGCTCCTGGATCAGGCCAAGAACTTGCGCGACATCGTCAGCATCGAGGCGCAGTTGTCCCGCCGCCAGGCCGACCTAGCGACGTTGGAGCAGAAGCAGCGCTACCTGGCCGACCAAACCGCCATGTCGACCGTGACCGTCTCGATCCAGCAGACCCCGGAAGCGAAGAAGCCTGGGGAGAAACGCGACCAGGCCGGCTTTCTCGTCGGCCTTGCCAACGGCTGGGATGCGCTGAGGAGCCTGGCCACCGATGCCGCCACCGTCGTCGGGGCCGCCCTCCCCTTCGCAGTGGTCGGTGCCGTCATCGGCCTCCCGCTCTGGCGAGTCCTGCGTCGTCGACGCCCCGCGTCTGCCGCCGGATAGCTGTTCCGGTGGTTGAGGTGGTCTCGACAAGCTCGACCAGCGGGCTCTCCCCGGTGGTTGAGGTGGTCTCGACAAGCTCGACCAGCGGGCTCTCCCCGGTGGGTGAGGTGGTCTCGACAAGCTCGACCAGCGGGCTCTCCCCGGTGGTTGAGGTGGTCTCGACAAGCTCGACCAGCGGGCTCTCCCCGGTGGGTGAGGTGGTCTCGAGAAGCTCGATCAACGGTGCCCCCCGGTGGTTGAGGAAGGACGAAGTCCTGTCTCGAAACCCCGCAACCAACAGCTCAGTCGAGCGGGTAGGACTGCACGAACTCCGTCAGACGCTTGAGCTGATCGGGATTGGTGGAGGGGATGACACCGTGGCCGAGGTTGAAGATGTGGCCCTTGGCGGCCCGACCGGCCTCGATGATCTCGGCGGCCCGTGAGGTCATCACGTCGGTGGGAGCGAAGACCAGGGTGGGGTCGAGGTTGCCTTGGACTACGCGGTCACCTACCCGCGGGATGGCGTCGGCGAGCGGCGTACGCCAGTCGACGCCGACCACGTCAGCGCCGGCCTCACCCATCAACGTGAGCAGGTTGGAGGTGCCGACACCGAAGTGGATGCGGGGCACGCCCAGCGCACCGGCCCGCTCCAGGACTCGGGCGGAGTGGGGCATCACATGTGTCTGGTAGTCAGCGGGGGTGAGCGCGCCGGCCCAGGAGTCGAAGAGCTGGACAGCGGAGGCACCGGCGGCGACCTGGACCTCGAGGTACGCCGAGGCGATGCTGCCGATCTTGCGCATCAGCGCATCCCAGATGTCGGGAGCGCCGAACATCATCGCCTTGGTCTTGGCGTGCTCCTTGGAGGGACCGCCCTCGACGAGGTACGACGCCACAGTGAACGGGGCGCCGGCGAAGCCGATGAGCGGCGTGGTGCCGAGCTCACCGACGAGGTTCTGAACCGCCTGCGTCACGAAGTCCACGTGGTCGGGGGTGAGGTCGGGGATGGCGGCAACGTCGGCCAGGGTCCGGACCGGCTTGGCCACAACGGGGCCGATGCCGGGCTTGATGTCGAGATCAACTCCCACCGCCTTGAGCGGCAACACGATGTCGGAGAAGAAGATGGCAGCGTCGACGCCGTAGC
>CBDTZB010000029.1:0-11414 GCA_965364795.1 uncultured Nocardioides sp. | reverse complement strand
AATCGGCACCAGGTGCCGAAAGATCTCCCCTGATCGGGAATTGGTCGAGATTCAGTCGTGCAGGTCAGGCGAGGTCGCCGGGACTGTCCGGCACGTCGACCGCGTGGGCGCGCAGTACCTCCAACGGGATCTCCTCGAGGGCGCGAACGTTGGTCGAAGCCAGCACGACGGGTGCCGCAACTCCATCCTGGAAGGCCTGGAGCCAGCGGACCGCCACGACACACCACCGGTCGCCCGGCTTGAGCCCGGGGAAGTTCCACTGTGGTCGTGGGGTGGAGAGGTCGTTGCCGATGGCGGCCTGATGTTGCAGGAACTCGGTGGTCATCACCGCGCACACCGCGTGCAGACCGACGTCCTCAGGCCCGCAGGCGCAGTTGCCGTCCCGATAGAAGCCGGTGACTGGGTCGATCCCGCACGGATCGAGATTTCCGCCCAGCACGTTGCGTTCGCTCATGACGTCACTGTGCCAGTGGCGCGCGCATCGAGGCTCAGCTGGCGTCGGTGATGGGCCAACAGTTACCGCTAGCGCGCTGCTTGAGCTGGTGGCTTCCATCGGCCACCCGAACGCAGAGTGCGTCAGGGACGCCGTCGGGGCTGCCGATGTCGCTGAGAGTCCCCTCGAACGAGGTGGGCTCATCCCATACCCGCCACTTCCCGCCGCCGATCGAGAACTCACCCGGCGCGCCGGCAGTCTCAGGCGCAACATTGCTGCCGAAGATGTGCAGATGGGAGCCGCTCAGGTCCAGGTCCGCGCCGCCGGTCGAGGCGCTGCTGGTGAAGTTGGCCTTGAGGAGCTCTCCGTCCCAGGTGATGTCCTGGAAGCAGGCCCAGGTGTCCTTGCCTCGGATGGTCTCGTTGCACCGTTCGCCGGGCGACTGGAGGGGAGTCGTGTGCTTGACACGCGACACCCCGTCCACCGACTTTGCTGCGGCGATGACGGCTTCCCTGGTGCTCTCGTCGTAAACCAGTCCGGTAAGCGTTACGACGTCGTCGGAGAGTTGAACAGTGACGGTGCTGAGTGCCGGGTCGTAGGCGTCCTCGACGGCCGTCTTCACCTCTCCCAGGGAAGTCCCCGTCGCCGACCCTGATGGTGAATCTGCGCTGGCGCCCTGAGATGACCCCGCCTTGGGGTTGGTCTCGGTGCCATCGCTGCTGGACCTGGTCAGAGCGAATCCAGTGCCTCCGACGATCACCAGTGCCGCGATAGCAACGAGGGCAACCAGGAGGGTTTTCTTGTTCTTGCCGCTGCTCACTGGTGCCGCGGCAGCCGGCAGCCCGGGGGGCGGTTCGCGGGGGCCGTCATCGGCCGGCGCGACCTTCGCAGGTGCGGCTTGGGTCGCTGACGGTTCGGAGTTCGCGACCGGGGTGGTCTCGGCGGCGACCGGTGGTAGTGGCGGAGCAGCTGCAGCGGCTGGTGCAGCAACAGGAGCCGAGGGAGCCACTGGCGTGGGCGCAACGGGCGCGGGCGGCGGGGGAGCCGCAACCGCTGCAGGCTCCGAAGGGGCTGCGACGGCCGCAGGTGGGGTGCTGACGTGCAGTGGGCCGCCCGCCGATGCGGCGGCTGCATAGGCGGTACCGAGTGCGACCGCGTGCTTCGGGTGGGTGTCGACCGCGACCGGACGGCCCAACTCGGCGCCGACCAGTTGGGCGACCAGCGGGATTCGAGATGACCCGCCGACAAGAAGCACGGTGCTGACGTCGTCCGCTGAGAGGTTTGCTGAGGCGAAGGCGCGGCGCATGGCTCCGATGGAGTCGGCCAGGCTGGGGCGGATCATCGACTCGAACTCGGACCGGGTGATCCGGACCTCGGTCTGGATGTTGGGAAGCAGTACCGATACCGACACATCCGAGTCAGTCGACAGCGCCTCCTTGGCGTCCACACATTCTTGTCGAAGTCGGGCTACGGCCGACATAGCAACGGGGTCGTCCTCGTCGAGTTCGGCGAGCTTTCCCTGAAGGCTTCTTGCTACATGGGCAAAGATCGCGGCGTCGAAGTCGATCCCCCCGAGGCGCTCGATGCCCTCCGGGCGTCCCAGGATCTCGAAGCTGTCCTCGGTCTTGCGAAGGATCGCGGCGTCAAAGGTGCCGCCACCGAGGTCGTAGACCGCAACTATCTGTCCTGGTTCGACCTGCTGCTCGCTGGCATAGAAGATGGCCGCGGCTTCTGGCTCAGTCACGAACGTGGCCACGCCGAGGTCGGCCATTCGCACAGCCTGGGCTAGGAGGTCCTGCTTGTACTGACCCCAGTTAGCGGGATGGCACACGGCCAGGTGAGAGGGCTCGCTTCCCTCCCGGGCCGTCACCTCGTCGGCCACCCAACGCAGGAGTCGGGCCATCAGCGCCTCAGCGGATTGGGGTGAGCCACCGAGGAAGATTGGCGTCGTGTCGCCTACCCGCCGCTTGAAGTCGCGGGCCACACGCTCGGGTTCGGTCATACCCCGACGGTTCGCGGCGTCGCCGGTGAGGATCGATTCGTCTGCTTTGAGGAGCAGAACAGACGGAATGGCAGCCGACTGATTGCCGAGACTGGCGATGGTCGCCCGACCATCTTTGTAGGTCGCTGCTGCCGTGAAGGTCGTTCCCAAGTCAACGCCGAGGACGTAGGTCATATGTGTTCCTCCGGTGGGTGTCCGGCCACTGTAACCACCCAAAGAGAACCGCTTGAGGCGGAACCCGGGGAGTCAAGTGCGGTACGTTCGAAACCGGATCTCGGAAGACCGCAGGAGTGCTCATGAGTGACGCAACCGCAGGACCTCCAACCCCGACCGTCGCCAAAGAGACCTTCGACACGGCGCCACCGCTGCCCGAACCCGACTATGTCGACGCCGACGGGAACTTCGCCCCGCCGCCCACCGATGACATGGCGCCACCGCTGCCCGAACCCGACTATGTCGACGCCGACGGGAACTTCGCCCCGCCGCCCACCGATGGCATGGCGCCACCATTGGGCGAGCCTGACTATGTCGACGCCGACGGAAACTTCACCCTCCCACCACATGGCGGGGCGGACGACGATCAGCCGGATCCTGTCGATCCGAAGGAACCCGTCGACATCACTGAGTGGATCGTGGAGGCGTGTACCGGATTCTTCGGCGGAGACGAGGAGACGATTCGTACATTTGGCGAGGACCCCGAGGGGTGGTGTGGGACCAACCTTCCTCCTGACTGCGGTCCCCAGGACATCTCCCGGTGCATGCCCGAGATCATGGAACGCTGCGGCCAGAGCGGCGGCGACAGCGAATCCGGTGCGAATCTGGCCCGCTACTGCGGCACGTTTTCGCAGAACTCGTCCAGCACGTACCACGAGAATTCCTCGAGCGGCGGCTCTTCGACTACCTACAGTTCGGGTTCGCACTGTGCGTGCGACACGGTGGTCAACGAAATCTGTTACACCGTGAACGTCTATCACCAGACCAACATTTACACCCATGTCGAGGGCGGCACCACGACCACTGGCTGCTTCGGTGACCGTACGCCGTGCACCACCACCGACCTCGATGAAGACTTCGGTTGCACCTACCCCGAAGAGTTCCCCACGTGGGACCCCGATGCTCCGATTGACTCCTGGGAAACCCCCACCGGGACCGACCCGATGATGCCTGAGGGCACCGAGACGCCTGGCATGGCTCCACCCATGACCGGTCAGACCCAGGAGAAGGCGCCGGCGGCCGAGTCGGCCGACGAGGCAGCAGGAACCATCGACATGACCCCCTCTCCTGGCACGATGATGCCGGGCCGTGCAGAGCCGAAGCCGGAGGAGCCGAAGGAATCCAAGGAGTCGGTTGACCAGTCTGCGCCCACTCCGGTGCCCGAGCCTGCAGCCGAGGCAGTCGAACCACCCATGCCAGCTTTCGGGCAAGGCTCAACGCCGGAGGAGACGTCACTCCAGGCCACCGAAACCACACTCGACTCGGCTGCCGAGACCACCGCAACCTCGGCGGAGCCGGCTGAGGATCTCGGGTTCGGACAAGGGTCCACCGCTGATCCCATTGCTGATTCCCCCGACCCGGTCGAAACGCCCGTGCCGGACCCGGTCGTCGAGGAGATCACTGCGTCCGTCGCGGAGTCCGTTCCCGAAACAGCACCCGAGCCGGTCTACGAAGCGTCCGAGCCTGAGTATGTGCCCGAGTCGGAGGCCGCCCCCAACCCGGCGGACGAAGTCTGAGCGGCGTCGGCAACGGTGACCGCGTCGCCTGCATCCCATGACTGAAACCGCTCAGCCACCCGCCGTCCAGCGGGCCCTCGCGGTGGCTGCACAAGGCAGGGCTGCGGCCAAGGCCTACGGCCGCCCCGATCTGTCCGCGCGCATCGAGCGCTCGGTCCAGCGCCTGCTCGACCCGCAGTTCCATGTTCTGGTGGTGGGCGAGTTCAAGCAGGGTAAGAGCACTCTGGTCAACGCCCTCGTCGGCGCGGAAGTGTGCCCGGTCGACGACGACATCAGCACCGCCGTACCCACGGCCCTGCGCTGGTCGGCCGAGCCCACGGCCCACGTCTTGGGTACTCCGCAGGAGTCCACGGGTGAGGCCCGTCCCGAACCCGAGCGACGGAGCATCGAATTCGCTGACCTCGGCGGCTACGCGGTCGAAGGCGGTGCGGGATACGGACCCGCGGTTACCTCGATCGACGTTGGAATCCCCAGCGAGGTGCTCCAGGGTGGGATGGTGCTCGTCGACACCCCAGGCGTCGGGGGCCTGGGATCGGCCCATGGCGCGATCACGGTCGGAGCCCTACCGATGGCAGAGGCCGTGGTGTTCGTGACGGACGCGGGCCAGGAGTTCACCGCCTCCGAGATGGAGTTCCTGGTCCTGGCTCGTTCGATGTGCCCCAACCTGGTGTGCGTGCTCTCGAAGACCGACTTCTATCCGGCATGGCGCAAGATCCGGGATCTGGACGCCACGCACCTCGCGAAACGCGGGATCGACGCCGAGATCCACACCGTTTCCTCAGATGTTCACCGGCTGGCACGCGATACGAGTGACTCGGCGTTGGACGTCGAATCCGGGATCCCGGCGATCATTGAGCACCTGCGGGTCGACGTCCTGGGCCGAGCTCAGGAGCTGGCCATCGCCGCTGTTGCCCGTGATCTCCACTACGTGACCGATCAGCTCGAAGCGCACTTCCAGAGCATTGCCGACGCGCTCGAGAATCCAGCCAAGATCGAGGCCACGAAGGCAAAGATGCTGGCGACCAAAGACGAGGCCGACGAACTGAAGAGCCGCTCTGCCCGCTGGCAGACCACGCTCAATGACGGGGTCGCGGACCTGAACACCGAAGTCGACCACGACCTGCGGCTGCGTTTCAGGACCATCAACCAGGAGAGCGATAAAGCGCTCGACATCACCGACCCGGCCGACACCTGGGCCGAGTTCGAACCGTGGCTCTACCGACGAGCCGCCCAGGATCTGGTCGCGAACTACCAGTTTCTCCAAACGCGGTCGCGCGAGCTCGTCGACCAGGTCGAGGAGCACTTCCAGCGAGGGGTGAGCGCGCTAGACCTGGCGCTGGACCCGCGCGACGCGACCGCAGCGATCGAGGCCGCAGGGGTCAGTGCCGAACTCGATGTGTCGAAGGACGGGGTGATGTCCCAGGCCATGGGAGGGGTTAAGGGCACCTACTACGGGATGCTGATGTTTGGCGCGCTCGGAGCGATGGCGAATCTGGCTCTGGGTCCGATTCCGATAGGCATCGGGCTACTGATGGGCCGCAAGCAGGTGCGCGATGAGAAGGAACGCCAGTTGGTGGCCCGGCGTGGCCAAGCACGCAACTCGCAACGGAAATACCTCGACGAGGTGACCTTCCACGCCAGCAAGGATTCCCGCGACTCCCTGCGACGAATCCACCGGCTCGTCCGCGATCACTTCACGATTCGGGCTGAGGAACAGTCAGTGACGATCAACGAGATGCTCCAAGGTCTAGCCTCCGCGGCGCGTGCCGACACCGAGTCCCGTTCGAAGCAGTCATCCGACGTTAAGGCGGAACTGAAACGCATCGCTGGACTTCGGACACAGATCGACCAGGTCGGCACCCGCTGATGAGTCAGCCAGCGCCCACCTCGTCCCCTCTCCTGGAGACCGTCCGCGGTCTTCTCACCTCAGCCGTGGCAACGTTTGTCGGCACCACCGAGGAATCCGAAGTCCGAGGGGTCTTGGACCGGTTGGACGAGCCGCTACGGGTCGCCATCGCGGGCAAGGTCAAGGCGGGAAAATCGACGATGCTCAACGCCCTGGTGGGCGAAGAACTCGCCCCCACCGACGAGGGTGAATGCACCAAGATCGTCACCTGGTACCGCCACGGCACCACCTACCGGGTGTTGCTCGAACCCCGCTCGGGCGAGGTCCGTCAGGTGCCGTTCCGGCATGACTCGGGCGCCATCGATGTCGAACTCGGCGACACCAGCCCGAATGATGTCGAACGGCTCATCGTCGATTGGCCCACCAAGCGCCTTGAAGGCATGACCCTGATCGATACCCCAGGGCTGGGTTCGCTTTCTGAAAATGTGTCCGAACGGACCGTCGCGTTTCTTTCCCCAGGGGAAGACCGGGTCACCGCAGCGGACGCCGTCCTCTATCTGATGAAGCATCTGCATGCCTCCGATGTGAGTTTTCTCGAGGCCTTCCACGACGAGGCGGTCTCGCAGGCCACCCCGGTCAACGCGATCGCCGTACTCTCGCGCGCCGATGAGGTCGGCGTCGGTCGTCTTGATGCGATGGAGTCCGCCGAACGCATCGCCGGTCGCTATCGCAACGACCCAAAGGTTCGGCGACTCGCCCAGACCGTCGTCCCGGTGGCGGGCCTGTTGGCCGGATCTGGATCAACCTTGCGGCAGGTGGAGTTCGAGGCGTTCGGTGCGTTAGCCCAGGTACCGCAACCTGAGCAGGATGCACTGCTCGTCTCCGTCGACCGGTTCGTCGAGATCACCACCACGGCGGGGCTGACCTCGCTGGAACGGCAAGCGTTGCTCGAACGCTTCGGTCTGTTCGGGATCCGGCTTTCGGTCGATCTCATCCGGCGTGGTGAGGTGGCAACCGCGGCTCAGCTCGCCCAGGCGTTGATCGACCGAAGTGGTCTCAATCAACTACGCGCCGTCCTCCTGGCGGAGTTCGGGGAACGCCGCAATGTGCTCAAGGCGCGATCCGGACTGCTCGCGATCGAGACCGCCCTACGGCGCTGCCCATCAGCGGACGACGGTTCTCTCGCGGCAGACGTCGAGAGGATCTCGGCGAGCGCGCATGAGTTCAACGAGTTGAGGTTGCTGAACTCCGTGCGTACGGGCTCGGTGGTGGTCAAGGCCGACGATATCGCCGAGATCGAACGACTGATCGGCACGAACGGGTCGAGTCCGTCGGCGCGACTTGGCCTCCCTGCTGACGCGGACCAATCAGCAGTTTCGGCGGCAGCGCAGGCGTCCATGTCCAAGTGGCAGCGCCGGGCGGAGAGCCCGATGAGTGACCCGAGCACCGCTGTTGCCGCCAGGATCCTCGTCCGGACCTGCGAAGGGATCTTGGTCGGGCTCGTGCGCTGAGGCGATGATCGGGGAATCGCTTGACCACCCCCGGCCATCCGCGAATCGAACACGCGTCTCCGACTCATCGGAGCCGGCCACGCCCACCTGTTCCTCATCAAGAGGCGGAGCAACTGCGGGAGGCCGGGTAGGACGTCTGGCTGCTCGCACCGGGCTCGTTTTGCTACAGCGGAGTTGCGTCCGCAGCGGTCGGGGTCCTACCGGAGAGCGCGGGGCAGATGAACGTCGCTGCTCTGGCCAAGGCGGCCGGGATCGTTCACCACGACGGGCTGCTCGCCGGCCTCGACGTCCCGCGGTCAATGGCAGCCGCTGATGACCGCACCACGATCGGGTCCGACGCCCTCTCCTTCTACATCGGAGCGCGGTTTACCCACCTGGAATGACGGTGGAGGATCGTCACTGTGTCATTGCCGCAGGACCGGCGCGGAGACTCGGCGCTTGAGCAGTGGGGAATCATGGACCTGAGTCACGGCGTTCCGCTTCTGACCCCCATCCGTTCGAACAGTGAGGCTCAGCCATCTCCAGCGCGAACACCCGACTACTGCTCGTAGGCGCTGGTCATGCCCACCTCTACTTACTCAAGAACGCGCACGAACTGATCGCCTCGGGGTACGACGTCACGCTGCTTGCCCCGGGCACCTTCCACTACAGCGGCGTCGCCTCCGCGACGGCGGCCGGGGTGCTGCCCGAATCCGAGGGGCAGATCGACGTGGGTGCCCTGGCCCGCAAGGCCCTGGTCACCCACCACGAAGGAGTGTTGGTCGGACTCGACCACTCCAACGGACGCGCGACTGCTGACGACGCGACCAACCTCGAGTACGACGTCATCTCCTTCAACATCGGCAGTGCTGTCTCGCCGCAGGGGATGACGGTGAGCGATGACGTGATGCGGGTGAAGCCGCTGAGCAGTTTGGCGGGCCTCGATGAACGACTCGCGGCCGAACGGAGCGGGGCGCGGATCACCGTCGCCGGTGCTGGATCCAGCGGGCTGGAGCTGGCGGCCCACCTATCGCTGCGCCCTGACGTGGGTCAGGTGACCGTCATCGACTCGGACGCCACCATCGCGCGCGGACTACCCGCTGGCGCGCAACGCCGTCTGCGCCGGCTGCTGGAACGGCGCGGTGTCCAGGTGCTGCTGTCTACGCCCCTCTCCTCCTTGGGCAGCGGCAGCGCGTCTTGCGAGGAGGGCAGCGCCGTGGAGCACGACGTCGCGATCCTGGCGACCGGCTTGGCCGCTCCCTCGATTGTCGAGTCCATCGGGCTGGGTGATCGGGACGGGTTCCCGGTTCGCGCGACCCTGCTTCATCGCGATCACGACAACATTTACGCAGCCGGCGACTGCGCCAACTTCCTGCCCATGCCGCTGCCTCGAGTGGGCGTGCACGGCGTACGCCAGGCTCCTGTTCTGCTGGCGAGTCTGCTGGCTCGCCGGTCGGGGGTGGACCTACCGGTCTACGAGCCCCCGGCGAAGGCGCTGGCCATCCTTGACCTGGGCGGGGGAGTCGGGCTGGCAGTGCGAGGAGACCGTTGGTGGTACGGACGATCTGCGCAGTGGCTCAAGCGCCGGATCGACCGACGCTGGTTGGCGAAGTACCAGTAGGGGCTGGGCCTGCCGTCGAGCGCTGTTTCAACAAGGACGGATCGCCTCCGGCTCAGGTGATGCGGCCCAGCACTCGACGAAGGATCGGAGCTGGCACCAACCGCAGGATCCGGTCGCTGAGCTGAGCGAGCCGACCGAGCGACGGCAGCGTCTGGCCGAGTGGTGCCGGGTCCAGGGTGTCAAGAATGATCATGCCGATCGTGGCGGCAGCGATGGCGGCAGTCGTCGCCTCGACATCGACCTCTCGCACCACACCGCGTTCGGTGAGGAGGCGTCGGACGGCGTCGGTCACAGCCGCGTTCCACAGGTTCAGAGATCGATCGAGCAGGCGAGCCTGTTCGGGATCCGTGTGGGCCGCAGCGATCACCTGCGCCAGCAGCGCCGCACTACCGTCCACGCGTGCGGCCTGCGACATGGCGATCCCCACAGCGTGAAGGTCGGCGATCGAGGTGGCTCCCGCGAGTTGGGCGGAGTAGGTGTCAATCATCGCTCGAGTGCCTTCGTCGAAGCCTTCTCGCAGCAGTCCGTCAACCCCGTCGAAGTGATAGAAGATCAGCGCTTGGTTGACCTGCGCCTCGGTCGCGATCCCGCGGGCGGTGGCCGCGCGCAGCCCCTCCCGACCCACCAGGCGTACCGCAGCCTGTCGGAGTGCCGCTCGGGTCTCTTCGGCGCTCACCGTCGGTTGCCCGTCGATCGCTCGTTTGCCACCTGAGAACCGTACGACGCGGGGCCGCTCCCGGCCTCGCGCGGCCCAAGCCCGCAGGCGTCGGCGACCACTCCGAGCAGGTGCACCACCCCAGGTAGACGCACCGCCCAGCCGCACCACGCCCAGGGCAGGGTGGTCTGCTCGACGGCGCGAGCAAGCGCGGCAATCCCTCGTTCGATCACAGGGTCGGGCTCGAGAGGTAGCCGCCAACGCGCCCGGGTTAGCCGGGTCGAAGCGCGGGCGGCGTCGTGCACGGTCAGCCCGGTCGGGCCCAGCGCGTCAAGGCTGACACCAGTCGCACGGCACACCGCACAGGTGTCGTCGATCCAGAGATCGGCGGGGGTCCTGACGTAAGGCCGCCACCGAGGTCGCCACGCGTGCACCGCGCGACGGTAGGCCGCGTGGTCGCTCCATCGCACGCTCATCGTCGCCTGCTCGTGACGCTCGGCGAGCACGGTCGAGAAGAGGCCCGCGCTCACGGTCGCGCCCAGCAGCCACCAGGACCCGGCACCGACGGCGAGCACCAGCATGAGACCGCAGGCTCCGAGCTGCATCGGGTTTGCCAAGTAGGCGTAAGGACCGGTGGTCACGAGTCGGTCGGGTGGGTCCCAGGGGAACGGCGTCCCATTCCCGACTTTCGCCAGTTCGGCGACGGCCGCGAGGGCGGGCACCGCAAAGAACGTGGCTGCGACCAGCAATCCCGCCTTGATCGGAGTGCCGTGGTCGAGAAGGGCCGACCAGCTGCCGCCAGTGCGCTCGAGGATGACGCTAGGCAGCAACCACAGCACGAGCCCGCCGAAGAGCACGGCCTGCAAGACGACTCGTACGCCGAGTAGGCGCTGTTCACGAGTGGCCAGAGCGAGGACCGCAGCCGGTGCGGCGACGACGACCAGCAGAAGAACCTCGCCTTGCCACCACCCCGACTCGAGGACGACCAGCGGCTGCAGTTGCGGCATGAGCACGGCGTCGAGCCAGGCGAAGCCGACCAACCACCACCGTGCCCGTCCGCCAAGGAGTGCGGGGAGAGCTCCCCACATCAAGGCCCATCCCAACGACGTCTCGACAGGAAGCCCCATCAGTGTGGTCGGGCCCTGCGACAACCGCCACCAAGTCGTGGTGATCGGCAAGGCGTGCACGATCAGCACTCCGCACCAGGCGTACGCCGTGGCGAGGAACGCGGCCCCGACGACACGGGACCCCAACCGCCGTCGAGCAGTCGGTTGGCTCTGATCAAGCGCGCGCAGGGTCAGCACCGTCACCACGACGACCGCTAGTGGGATGGCCAGACTGAGATTGCGTAGGGCTACGGCATTGAGGGACGCTTGGTCAGCGCTCACGTGAGGCCGTGCAGGAAGGAATCAGCGCCTGCATTCATGAACACCGAGCTGATCGGTCCGAACCACGCCCCCGGATCGAGCCGCCGCTCGTAGTCGATGCCCAGTGCCACGTGGCAGCCGTCGGATTCCTGCTGCCAGCGCAGTTCCGCCGCGCGAAGCCCCACCCATCGCTGAGTGCGAGAGGTGTCGGCGACCACAGCGAAGATCAGGACACCCGGGGATTGATGACGGAGTGGTCGAGGGGGTCAC
>CBDTZB010000028.1:0-11421 GCA_965364795.1 uncultured Nocardioides sp. | reverse complement strand
CAAGAGGTGCTCTGCGAGTCGCGGGCCCACATCGCGCGCGCCGAGCTGGGGGCGCACGGAGCGTTCCTGGGGGTGACGATGCGGACCTGGATCCATGAGCGGGGACAGATCGACCTGCCGATGATCCAGCGTCTGTTCGCACCCGACATGGGTCCCTTCTTCGTTCCGACCGCGGCGATTTCGGTGGAGAACACGCACAACTTCGCCGGGGGAGCGGTGCTCCCGATCGAAGATCTCGTCGCTCTGAAGTCGTACGCCGAGTCGGTGGGTGCTCAGGTGCATCTCGATGGGGCGCGGATCTGGAACGCCCACGTAGCGACCGGCACCTCGTTGAAGGAGTATGGCGCCATCGCCGACGTGATGTCGGTGTGCCTGTCGAAGGGGCTGGGAGCGCCGATCGGTTCCCCGCTCGTCGGCAGCCGGGACACCGTCGCCGAGGCGCGGGTGTGGCGCAAACGTTTCGGGGGAGGCATGCGGCAGACCGGCATGCTCGCCGCCGCCGGGTTGCACGCGTTGGAGCACCACGTGGACCGGTTGGCCGACGACCACGCTCATGCGCACATCCTGGCTGACGCCTGCGGTGTTGATCCCGATCTGGTGGACACCAACATCGTGGTCGTTGAGCGTGATGACGCCGCTGCTGTGGTGCGTCAGGCCGCGGAGGCGGGTGTCCGCATCGCGACCGTTGGCCCGACGACCGTGCGGATGGTCACGCACCTCGGCGTCGATCGGGAGCAGACCGAGCGAGCAGCGGGGATCGTATCTGGGATCCTCGGCGCCTGACGGCCGAAGCGATCTAGCCGGGGACTCGGCTGGCACATCCCCTCCGGCAGTTGCGGAGCGCGCTCCAGGCCATAAAGTGATCCAGACCACCCCACCTGATCACTCGGAGCAGCTGATGAGCACCCAAGACGCCGCTGACACAGACGCCAGCAGAGGATCCTTCTCCAGCCGCAGGGTCTTCATCTTTGCCGCCATCGGTTCGGCCGTAGGGCTCGGCAACCTGTGGCGCTTCCCCTACGTGGCCTACGAGAACGGCGGTGGGGCGTTCCTGATCCCCTACCTGGTTGCGCTGCTGACCGCTGGCATCCCGTTCTTGCTGCTCGACTACGGGATTGGGCACAAGTATCGCGGCTCCGCGCCCCTGTCCTTCGCCAGGATGCGCCGCGGAGCCGAAGGCTTGGGGTGGTGGCAGGTCGGAATCTGTTTCCTGATTGCGGTCTATTACGCGGCCGTCCTCGCGTGGGCGGTTCGCTACACGTTCTTCTCGGTCAACCAGGCGTGGGGATCGAAGCCGGAGGACTTCTTCTTCGGGGAGTTCCTCCAGGCGGGCGAACCCGGTGTGAGTGCCACGCCCGTGTGGGGGGTGTTGCTGCCCATGCTCGTGGTGTGGGCCGTGGTCATCGGCGTACTCCTTCTGGGAGTGCAGCGCGGGATCGGAGCCACCGCGGCGGTGGCCATCCCGATTCTGATCGTGACCTTCAGCATCCTCGTCCTGCGCTCCCTCTTCCTGCCGGGCGCCGCGGCAGGTCTCGACTCGTTCTTCACCCCTGAGTGGAGCGCCCTGCTGGAGCCCTCGGTCTGGGGAGCCGCCTTCGGGCAGATCTTCTTCTCGCTCTCCATCGGCTTCGGCATCATGATCACCTACGCCTCCTACGTGGATCGCGACACCGATATGCCGGGCTCAGCGGTGGTCATCGGTCTGTCGAACTCCGGCTTCGAACTGCTGGCCGGGATCGGGGTCTTCGCGGCTCTCGGCTTCCTCGCTCAAGCTGGTGGTGTCGCCGTCGACGAGGTCGCTAAGGGTGGGATCGGGTTGGCCTTTGTGGCCTTCCCGGCGATCATCAGCGAGGCTCCGTTCGGCGCAGTGATCGGGGTGCTGTTCTTCAGCTCCCTCGTGATCGCGGGACTCACCTCGCTGATCTCGATCATCGAGGTGGTCATCTCCGCGGTTCGGGACAAGTTCGAGTTGACCCGCAAGATCGCAACCCTGGTCGTGGCCCTCCCGATGGCCGTGCTGAGCGTGTTGTTCTTCTCCACCACCAGCGGAGTCTTTGTCCTCGACATCATGGACCACTTCCTCAACCAGTTCGGGATCCTACTGGTCGCGGTCGTCTCCATGCTGGTCGTGGCCTGGGGCGCGAGGGCACTGCCGACTTTGGCCGCTTGCCTCAACGACGGGGGATCCATCCCCGTCGGGGTGTGGTGGCGTGCGCTCATCGGGGTGGTCACACCCATCGCGTTGATCGCCGTACTTCTGGCCGCGTTTTGGACCGATCTCAGGAAGCCGTACGGGGACTTCCCGATGTGGATGCTGCTGGTCTTCGGATGGGGTGCCGTGGTCGCGGTCGCAGCCTTCGGCTTCGCGGCAGCCCAAGTACCGTGGCGATCGGGCACCGATCTGTCTGATGACAAGACCTACCACGTGGAGGAGAACCGATGAGCACCTCAGCGATCGTGATGATGATCGTGGCCATGCTGATCATCTGGGGCGGTCTGGTGGCGGCGATCATTCACCTCAACCGCGCCACCACCGGTATGCCGCACCGCTCGGAGGTCCGACGCGACCTGTGAGCGGGCCAAGGGGGTTTCGAGACAGGACTTCGTCCTTCCTCAACCACCGAAAGCGCGTCGCTCCGTTGCTGCGGAATCTCGGGCTTTGTCGGCGTTGCTGTGACGCTGGTTGCCGCGGCACGCGATGACGTCGCGGGGGAGGGCTCTTGGGACACAGGGACGGACTCCGTGGTGGTCGACCCGCCACCGGTGCGCGCGAGCAGCAGTGCCCCACGGCGAGAACCACCAGCAGGACGAGACCGATCACCAGTGCGGCCGCTGCGTGATCGGTCGTCGGTGCCCGTCCGACTCCGGCGCGGCGTACAACGGGTAGCGCGACGCGTTGGGCTCGCCATCACCGTGGGCCTCAGGATCGATGGGTGCCGCAGCTGAGACAGGACCGACCCACGCCCACCGGGTGACCACAGACCGTGCAGGTGTCCATCGACCTCCATGGTCGGTGCGGCCCGAGACGGAGCCGTGCCCACTTTAGTGGACCGAGGAAACCCGGACCGGCTCACCTCAGTAGGTGCAGGAGGCCCGCAACTTCTTGAGCAGCGGGACATCCGGATCGTCTGCGACGCGCGAACCAGGGGTTTCCAGAATGAACGGAACACCCTCGGTCGCCGGATGCTCAAAGAGCTCGACGAAGGCGTCGACACCGATGTGGCCGGCACCGATCTTCTGGTGCCGATCCTTCATCGCACCCCGCACGTCCATCGAGTCGTTGGCGTGAATGAGTCGGAGTCGACCCGCGCCACCGATTTCGACGATCCGATCTACGGTGGCACGCGTCCCACCGGCTTCATCGAGCGGCGCCCCGGCTGCGAACACGTGACACGTGTCGAGGCAGACGCCGGCCTTGGGATGGTGGTCCAAGGCGTCCAGGTAGGGCGCCAGGTCCTCGACGCCCGCGCAGAGGCTACGGCCTTGTCCCGCAGTGGGTTCGAGGAGCAACCACGGAGCGTCGTCGCCTTCGATGACTTCGAGCAGAGGCAGTAGCCCCTCGCGCACCTGACTCATGGCTGCGTCGTACCGCTGGGTCGCGCCGGCCGTGTCTGCGCTGGGGTCGACGTAGGAGCCGGTGTGGACAACGACGCCCTCAGCTCCGATCTCGGCGGCCCGCTTGAGGTTGTGGGCCACGAGAGCCACCGACTTCTCGTACGTTGCGGGCGTGGGGGAGCCGAGGTTGACCAAATACGGCGTGTGGATGAAGGTGCGGATCCCGCGCTCCGCGGTGGCGGTCCGGAAGGCCTCGTCCTCGGCGGGCTTGCCCGCAGACAGAGCCCATCCACGAGGATTTCCCACGAAGACCTGCAGGGTCTCGCAGCCCAGTTCCTCAGCGCTGGCCAGCGCGCCGGTCACTAGGCCTTTCCCGATCAGGACGTGGGTTCCGATGGGGTTGCGCATGGGCGCAGGCTAGTGCGGTTCGGCCCTCAGACCACGTTCAGGGTGATGGTGCTCCCCTTCGGGACCATCTCGCCCGAACCAGGGTCGGTGCTGAACACGAAGCCCAGCGGATTCGAGGTGCGGGATTCCACCTCGACCTCGAAACCGAGGTCCTCCAAACGCTCGGTGGCCGCTCGAACCCCGAACGCGCGGACCGAGGGCACCTCGACCAACTCTGGCCCCTTGGAGACCACGAAGGAGACCGCATCACCCCGGAAGACGGTGCCGCTGCGGGGGTTCTGAGAGATCACAGACCCCTTGTCGACGTCGTCGCTGAACTCCTCGGAGGTGACGTCCAGGACCAGTCCGCGCTTCTCGTACGCCGCGCGGACATCGTCGATGTCCTTGCCGACCCAGTCACCCACTTTGATGGGTTTGCGACCTTTGCTGATGATCAGATCGACCGCGGCGCCGGGGCGCAGGGTGGTGCCGGCGGCGGGTGTGCTGCTGATGACGATGCCGGCCGCAACGTTCTCGGAGTATTTCTCGATGGTTTCGTCGTAGGCGAGTCGAACCCCGAGCAGCGCGTCCTGGGCTTCATCCTCGGTCATTCCAGCGACCTTCGGCACGTCGTAGCGTTCCTTGCCCAACGACAGTTGCAGGGTGAGGAAGCCGTCGCGGAGGACACGGGAGCCAGCGGCGGGATCGGTGCTGATGACTGCACCGGCCGGCACGGTCTCGGAGTAGGTCGGGTCCTCGTAGGTGTAGCCGAGGCCGGCTACGTCGAGCTTCGCCTCGGCGACCGACTGCTCCATACCCAGCACACCCGGCGCGGTCGTGTAGCGAGCGAAACCGAACCAGTATGCCGCCCCGCCTCCGCTGCAGGCGAGGATCAAGGCGAGCAGGAAGAGGAGCGGACCTTTCTTGGATCGCTTGCCGCGCGGCGGCTTCGCTGGGCGCTTGAGTTTGGGCCCCGAGGCGGTGGTCGTCGGCGGCGCGGACGGCGGCGGCATAGAAGCCGGGTAGCTCACGGTGTACTCCCGATCATCCGGGGACCCCTGCGCCACCGGGGTCGGAGCCAGCAGCGTGGCCATCTCCTCCTCGTCCCAAGGTTCGGGCGTGGTGTCGCCCAGTGGCCGGCTCAGGGAGGTGAGAGCCAGATCCTGGGTCAGCTCAGGGTCCTCACGCACGCCGGCAGCGAGGGCGTGACTAACCCGGTGCACCTGATGGAGCAGGACCGAAGCGTCGGCAGGCCGTTGGCCGCGGTCACGGGCGGTGGCCCGGGCGACCAGAGCGTCGACGTACTCCGGGAGACCGGAGATCAGGCTCGAGGGGGCGGGAACATCGTCGTGGACGTGCTTGTAGGCGACCTGGATCGGGGTCTCGCCCTCGTGGGGCTTGGTGCCAGTGAGGAGTTCGAAGAGCACGACGCCCACGGCGTAGACGTCAGCGCGTGCGTCGGCTCGGCCCTCGATGACCAGTTCGGGGGCCAGATAGGACACCGTTCCGATCAGAACGCCCGCCGTGGCGGTGTGCTGGGTGTCAGCGCTGATGGCTTTGGCCAGTCCGAAGTCGGCGACCTTGATCCGGCCGTCGTCGGCGATCAGCACGTTCTCCGGCTTGATGTCGCGGTGAATGATCTGCGCCCGGTGCGCCGCGCTCAGCGCCGACAGAATCGGTTCGATAAGGGCCAGCGCCTTGGAGGGCGACATCGGGGCTTCTTTGGTGATGGTGTCGCGCAGGGTGTGGCCGCTGATGAACTCCATGGCAAGAAACACGACGCCATCGTCGTTGCCCTGGTCGTAGACCGACACCACGTTGGGGTGGGACAGCTTCGCGGCTGAGCGAGCCTCGCGGACGAAGCGAGTGGCGAAGTCATCGCCCTCGCCGAGCCCTGCATGCATGATCTTGATGGCCACGGTCCGGTCCAGGCGCAGGTCGGTCGCCTCGTAGACCGAGGCCATGCCGCCTCGCGCCACGCGCCCGGAGATCCGGTACCGCCCCTCGAGGAGCCGACCAATCATGGGGTCGCCAGATCGAGCGTCGTTGCCGTTGGTGGCGTGACGGTCTGATGACACGGGCGACCCTCCTGCGACCGGATGGGGAAGGATCCGGGGCCTCAATCCTACGGACGCGCACCCGATTTGGCTCATGTGCGGGGACCGCGGCGTGGCGTGAGCCATCTCGCATCGGACCTCGATGGGGCTTCAGGGTGGCCGGGATTGCCCCCGAAGGTGATATCAAGTGCTCATGAGTGATGTATCCCTCGCCGACGCTGACCTCGACGCACTGGTGCCTGACTGGCTCGATTGGGCCGAGGCGGCTCGACGGTTGGGTGTCACGGTGTCTCGCGTCCGCACGATGATCCGCGACCACGAGTTGGCCGCTGCCGTGCCTAGGGAGGGCGCCGGACAACGAATCCCGGCCGACTTCATCCAAGACATCGGTGAGGGCCCCGGTCCCGTCAAGGGACTACCGGGTTTGCTGACGGTGCTGCACGACCAGAACTTCGACGACCGCGAGATCATCGCCTGGTTGTTCATCGTTCAGGACGACCTCCCGGGGCGGCCCATCGACGCTCTCCGCGAGAACCGTGGGTCTGAGGCCAAGCGCCGCGCACAGTCGATCGATCTCTGAGAACGGGGCGATGATGAGTCAGCCCGATCACTGGAAACGCCCGGTCAAGAAGAAGCGCAGTGAGTTCTTGGGCTTGCTTCTTGTTCTCGCCGTCGCGATCGGGATCTGGCTGCTCAACGGCCGCGACCCGGGGACACCCACCGCCGAACCGATCACACCGGACTCGTCAACGAGCGCCTCGCTGCAACCCTCCGAACGACCAACCTTCGACTCCAACGGTGCTGTCGACTCGGGCGATCCGGTTTCGGGCGTTGACCCTGACAGCGGCCTGCCGCTGATTGACGAGCGCGAACTGCCCGACGAGGCGATCGACGTACTTGGTCGGATTGATGCTGGTGGACCCTTCCGCTACGACAAGGACGGGTCCCGTTTCGGCAACTTCGAGGGCATTCTGCCCGACGAGTACGACGGCTACTACGCGGAGTACACCGTGGACACCCCCGGGCTCTCGCACCGCGGAGCCCGCCGCATCGTGACCGGGGACGGCGGGGAGTACTACTGGACCCAGGACCACTACGAGTCCTTCTCCAGGATCGTGCGTTGAGCGGGCTGGCGCCTGTCCTGGCTGGTAGGGAGCCCGCCGGACTGTTTCGATGGGCCGCGGAGTTCGCCGTCGAGAACCTGAGCTCCACTCTGGAGGTGGCTGGCTGGCGCTTGGCGCCGGTCGATGGCGCCTACGCCCAGACGAAGCCCGAGGTGCTCGCGGCCATCGGCGCAGCCCTGCAGTTTCCGGATTACTACGGGTCGAACTTCGACGCCCTGGCCGACTGTCTGGGCGACCTGGAGACTCCCACTGTGTTGTTGTGGGACGACTGGGGTGCCTTCGCCCGGAACGACGCTCGAGCCTTCTCGATCCTCCGCCGCATCCTGGAGGCCCGGGCCCGCGAAAGTGGAGCACCGAACAGCTCGGCCACTCCAGGATTCCTGGTCCTCCTCCGCGGCGAGGGCCCCGAACTCGACCTCCCCCTCCTCGATTAACCACGAAGTTCGCCTCATGGGGCGCCGAAGTTCGCCTGATGGGGATCGAAAACCCCACCAGGCGAACCTCGCGGCCCCATCAGGCGAACTTCGTGAGGATTTAGACGGTGCGCTTAGTAGCGGCAGCGGCTAGCTGGCGCAGTACGTCGCAGGCGCGCGGATCCAGGGTGATCGCGCCGGATGGATCCGGGTCGAGGGAGGTCAGAGCAACCGAGGTGAGCTGGTCGATGACGGCCTCCACGCTGGCGGATGCGCCGGAGCGGTCGATGATGTGACGCAGTTCGTCGACGGCCTCGGGCGAGAGATCGGTTCCTAGCCCAGCGTCGAGGGCGGCGGCATCCTCAGGTTCCGCCGCGTCCAGAGCGAGTGCGACCAGGACGGTGCGCTTGCCCTCGATCAGGTCGCCGCCAGCCGGTTTGCCGGTGGCTGCCGGATCGCCGAAGACGCCGAGGAGGTCGTCTCGCAACTGGAACGCCTCGCCGACCGGGAGACCGAAGGAGCCCAGGCGTCCCAGGACGGCCGGGCCGCCGCCAGCCAAGGCGGCACCGATCTGCAGGGGCCGTTCAATGGAGTACTTCGCAGACTTGTAGCGCAGCACGGTCATGGCTGCGTCGACATCCGCACGACCCCGGGCCTGAACGGACACGTCGAGGAATTGCCCGGCGATCACCTCGGTGCGGCAGTCGTCGAAGACCTCCAACGCAGGTCCGACCTGTTCCCACGGCAGTCCGCAGCGGCGCAGCAACTCCTCGGCCCAGCCGAGCAGGAGGTCGCCTAGCAGGATCGCGGCGGCGGCGCCGTACTGCTCAGCATCACCGCGCCAGCCGTCCCGGCGGTGCTCGCCCTCGAAAGCGCGGTGGGTCGCGGGCCGGCCACGCCGGGTGTCAGAGGCGTCCATGTAGTCGTCGTGGACCAAGGCGCTGGCGTGCAGCAGCTCCAGGGCGGCGCAGGCCCGCACCAGCGCTGACGGGTCCGGGGCCGAGGTCGCGGCGGCGTGGTAGCCCCACCAACAGAAAGCTGCTCGGAACCGCTTCCCGCCGCGAACCGCCTCACGGGCGGACCGGATCAACCGCTCGGCGTCGGCGCCGAGCGGCGCGAGCCTGCTTGCCTGGTCGTCGAGGAACGCGTCAAGCGTTGCCTGGATCTCGGCTCGGAAGGCGGTCCCGTCCCACGGACCGTCAGTGGGTTCGACAGTCGGATCAACGGATTCATCGAAGTCACCAGACATGCTCACCTTCGCGAGACTAGTAGCCGTGCGTAAGACACCCCGGGCCGGGCCACGGGGTCACTCATAGACTTGGGGGCATGACCCAGGACCAGCAGCCGGCGAGCCGCCGCATCGGTGAACTCATCCGCGCCGGTGAACGATCCTTCTCCTTCGAGTTCTTCCCACCGAAGGACGACGAAGGCGAGCGGATCCTGTGGCAGTCGATCGGGGAACTCGAACCTCTGGCTCCTACCTTTGTCTCCGTCACCTACGGCGCCGGCGGGGCCACCCGGGACCGCACCGTGGCCATCACCGGGCGGATCGCGCGGGAGACGAGCCTGGTGCCGATGGCTCACCTGACCTGCGTGGGGCACACCACTGAGGAGATCGGCGGGATCCTGCGCGAGCTGTCCCAGGCCGGGGTCCAGAACGTCCTGGCGCTGCGTGGAGACCCGCCGACCGGACCTGGCACGGCGTGGTCGAGCACCCCCGGCGGCGTCGAGTACGCCTCGGAACTGGTGGCCTTCATCCGCTCCAGCAGCGATCTCGCAGTCGGGGTCGCGGCCTTCCCCGAGGGGCACCGCGATGCTTCGACCCTCGAAGCAGATACCGCGGCGATGAAGGCGAAGCACGACGCCGGCGCCGACTTCGCCGTGACCGAGATGGTGCTGCGAGCCAGCGACTACTTCTCTCTGGTGGAGCGGTGCCAGGCCATCGGCGTCGACTTCCCGATCATCCCCGGCATCATGCCCATCCTGAACGTCAACTCCATGCGCAAGATGGTGGAGTTGTCCGGTCGCGAGATCCCCGCTGAGGTCATCGCCCGCATCGAACCGCTGGCCCACGACCCGGCGGCCGTGCGCGCCGAAGGCATCCGGATCGCCACCGAGTTGTGCGACACCCTGCTCGAGCAGGGAGCGCCCGGGCTGCACTTCTACACGTTGAACCGGTCGAAGGCGACACGCGAGATCTACGCCGGCCTCCAAGCCATCGTCTGAGGCCGCAGGCTCCGGGGCCGATCAGGCTTCGCCGATCGACTGCGCGACCAAGGACGCAGACAGCGCAACGAAGTGGACGCCCGCGCCGGGGGTCGCGTGGGCTCCGGCGGCGTAGACCCCCGGGATGGGTGTGGTCGGCCCGAGGCGGTGCCGCACCGTGCTGCGGCCCTGCCACATCACGCCCATGGGTGACCCACCCCAGCCCTGCACGAGTTCACGCGGGCTGAGATCGATGCGGGACACAACGTTCTCGCGGACGTCGATGCCGTGCCGGGCCAACGCTCGGAGCACGTCTTCGGCCAGTTTTCCTCGACCGTGCACCGTCCAGGCGTGGTGGCCCTCAGGTGCGATCCCGCCGGTTCGTACGGCCAACGTGGGGTCGCTGTGCATGACTACCTCGTGGGGCAGGTCGGGGACGTCGCCCTCCAGCCCCAGGTGGGCGATCACCGGCGGGATGGCCGGCATCGAGGCGGCGACGTACGACGCCAGCGCGGGTAGCCGTCGCGGGTCGATGGCGCAGACGATGTGGTCCGCGGTCACCTCGCCCACGGCGGTGGTGACCGCGACGCCTCGACCAGCGCGCACCACGATGTCGCGAACCGGACTCTCTAGCAGCACGGTGACCTTGCGGGTCGCCAGCCGACGCTCCAAAGCGGCGGTCAGCTCCGCCATCCCACCGGGAACCTCCCAGCCACCGAAGCACTGCTCGAGGTAGGCCTCGAGGCCCATCCAGGCAGGCACGTTCCGTAGATCGTGACCCTGTGCGATGAAGGGGTAGCCAGCGACCACGGCGAGGCGTTCGTCGCGGAACTGACGACGCAACCGCTTGTGCATCATCTCGCGGCTGTTCAGCAGCGCAGCGACCTCACGCGGGCGATCCGCAGGCGCACAGGCCACCTCGAAGTAGTGCCGCCGCAGGGTCGCCCAGACCTCGTTGAACGAATCGACGTACGCCGCCCAGATCTTGCCGAGTCCGGGTTCGAGTTCGTCGAAGGCGGCGACCTGCGCCACCACCGACCCGCCGGGGAGGCGGACCGAGGTCTTGTCCTCGAAGCGGTGTTCGCGGATGACGTCCAGCGGCTTCAGTTCAGCCTTCAGTTCGGCCTCCAGCGGACGACCGGACTTGCGGAAGAGATCGCGCATCACGGCCGGGACGATCAGGGAGGTCGGCCCGCCCTGCCAGGTGAAACCGTCCTGGACGACCGGGGCCATCGCCCCGCCGAGCACCCGACCAGCTTCGAGGAGGGTCACCTCGTGCCCCAGTTTGGCCAGCCTCGCCGCGCTCGCCATCCCGGCGAGCCCACCACCGATCACCACCACCGTCGCCATTCCGCTGACCCTAGTGGTCCGGTGTTCGCCATCGACGGTGGTGGGGATGCTCAGTCGACGTCGATGGTCGGGGCTCCTGTCATGGTCGCGAGCTCCTCATGCGTGGTGGAGAAGACCGCAGCGGGATGGCCCGCGGCAGCCCAGAGGACGTCGTGACGTTCGAGCCACGTGTCGAGGTAGGTGCGCACCGGCACCGGGTGGGCGATGGGGGAGACCCCGCCGATCACCTGTCCCGTGTGCTGCTTGACGAAGTCGGGGCTCGCCCGCTTCAGTTTGGGTACGCCGACCACCTGCGCCGCCTTCGCGGTATCGACCCGATGGACGCCGGAG
>CBDTZB010000027.1:0-11667 GCA_965364795.1 uncultured Nocardioides sp. | reverse complement strand
AGCGCCTTCACCGCGGATCGGGTTCAGGCCCTGTTCGGACGTGACTCCACGGTCGCCCCTCTAGCTCCGGCGCCGGGGCTCGTCCCGGCATCGGACGAGCAGGTGGCGGAGGTGACTGAGCGCTACGAGATCCCCCCGCGCGCGGTGCTCGTGGTGGGGACCGTCGAACCCCGCAAGCGGGTGTCGATGCTCGCTGCCGCGTGCGAGCGGGCGGGATTGCCGCTCCTGGTCGCCGGTGGCGTCGCGGACGGTGAAAAGGTCCCGGCCTCCGCTCGGCATCTGGGGTATGTCCCCTTCGAGGACCTTCCCGCGTTGTACGCCGCTGCGAGTGCGGTGGCCTACGCCTCCTGTTATGAAGGCTTTGGTTTACCCCCGCTGGAAGCAATGGCCTGCGGCGCCGCGGTGGTCACGACGCGGGTCGGTGGCCTACCGGAGGCGGTGGGGGACGGCGCGGTGTTGGTGTCCGTAGACAACCAGGACGCGCTCGGCGAGGCCCTGTATGACGTCGTCCACGACGCCGACCGCAATGGCGAACTGCGCCGTGCAGGGGTGACGGCGGCCGGCAAGTCGTCGTGGCAGACCACCGCTGAAACCACCCTCGGGGTCTATCGAGGACTCGGTGTGCCGTGTTAACGCCGCCGGCCTTGCCCGACCCAGAAGTGCCGGGCGATCCCGAGCCGCCAAGTAAGCGCGCCAAACGCGACAAGAGCCAACCGCGGGGTCTCGTGGGCAATGTCGGTGCCCTCTTGGGAAGCCGCCTGATCCAGGCGATCCTCGGCTGGTCCGGGACGTTGCTGATCGCCCGGACCCTGTCCCTGGAGGAGTTCGGCCGATTCACGGTCATCTTCACTGTTCTGGGGCTGATGTCCATCGTCACTGATCTGGGTATCGGACGGATCGCCTTACGCGGCATGCTCGGTCAGGGGGAGGCCGGGGCCGGAGCCTTCGCCGGCACCTACATTGCTCTGCGCTGCGCCTTGGGGTTCCTCGGCTATCTCTTGGCCATGCTGGTCGTGATCGTTGCGGGCTACCCCCGCGAGGTCGTGATGGCGATGGCGGTGGCCGGCACGATCGTGTTGTTGGCGACGCCATCGGCCGCGCTCGACGTGGTCTTTCAGTCCCGGATGCGGATGGGCGCCGTGGGCGTGGCCGAAGCGATCGGGATCACGGCCCAGTTCGCCCTGACGGCAGCGATCGCTGCCGCGGGAATCGGTTCGGTGCTGCTGTTCACGATCCCGGCGGTGTTGTTCGAGATCGTGGTGCTGTCCCGCAAGATTCCGGCCGCCCGACGGTTGGTTCCGATCCGCCCTCGCATCGACTTCAAGGTCTGGCGCTCCCTGCTGCGCGAAGCGCTACCCCTCTCTATCGGGTTCGGCCTTGCCACGGTCTACTCGCGGGTCGACGCCTTGATGTTGTCGAAGATCGACGGGTTCGGAGCGGTTGGCGTCTACGGCGTCTCCTACCGGTTCATCGATGTGGTCCACTTCGTCTCCACGGCGGTAACGGTCCCGTTGCTCACCCTGCTGGTGCGGTCCTGGCCCGATGACCTGCCGGAGTTTCGGGACGTGATGCGGCGAGGGGCGATGCTGCTCGGCCTCTTCGGCGGGCTGGCTTGCGTGGGGTTGCTGGGGTTCGCCAGCCCGTTGACCGACACGCTCTACGGGCCCGACTACGAGCCCGGCGCCAACACCACCCGGGTGTTGGTCATTGCTGAGATGTTCACCTTCGCTTCCGCACTCGCGATGATCTGCCTGGTGGCGGTCAGCCGCAACCGGGGATATGCCGTGGTCATGCTCGTCGGGCTCATCTTGAATGTGACGCTCAACTTCATCCTGATCCCGAGTTACTCCTACCAGGGGGCAGGGGTGGCAACGCTGATCAGCAATGTGCTGGTTGCCGCCGTGCTGTCCTTGTTCGTCATCCGCATCGACGGGTTGCTCCCCATCGGCCTGGGACGCCTGGTGGTTGCGCCCGTCGCTGTCGCGATCGGCGTCGCCGTTGGATTGGCGGCGGACACGGTGATGCCGTGGGTCATCGCGGCGGCCTTGGCCTCGATCACCTACTTGGCACTGGTGACGGTGATGGGGTTGACGAAGTGTGCTGGAATCCCCCTACCCCCACTCCTCGCAGGGAGGAAGCGATGACTCGGCACCCCCACTTGATGGCCCTGACCAGCACCGGTCAGGTGTCGGGGGCGGAGCGAGTTCTGATTCGGGTGCTCGCCCAGGCCAAGGACGCCGGTTGGCAGGTCACGTGTGCGGCCCCGGACGGGGACCTCCGACGCGAACTCGACGGCTTGGGGATCGACCACATCGAGCTTCCGGAGTTGGGTCTGGCCGAGGGTTCCAAGCCCGTGGCGGTCGCACGTACCCTCCGGGCCTGGTCCCAAGCCGCACGGATAGTGCGGCGCAGCGCAGTCAGCGCGGATGTTGTGTTGGTCAACGCGCTGATGGCCCTGCCCGTCGTACGCCTCGCTCGTCCACGACCACCCGTGGTGTGGTTGGCCCATGACGTGGTGGTGCGGTCCGACCGGATGCGTCTGTTCCGTTGGTGCCGGCCCGCTCTGACCGGGGTCGTCGGGGTCTCTGACGCGGTGGCGAGCCGGCTCCGGGGTGGTCGACCGTGGGTGAAGGTCGTGCACAACGGCGTGGGTTGGCCCGTGGCCCCCGCGCCCGTGGCGTCCGACTCGACATCGTCGAGGATCGTGGTGGGACTCAACGGCCTGATGACGTCGTGGAAGGGACAACATGTGCTCCTTGACGCTCTGCCCGACCTGGACCCCCGCGTGCAGGTCGAGTTGATGGGCGGTCGGCTGGTCAAGGACGGCGAGTACGCCGACGGGGTCCGATCGCGCGCCGAGAGCGAAGGCGCCGGCCGGGTTGCGGTGCTGGGCCACGTCGCGGACCCGCTCGAGCAGATGCGTGGCTGGAGCATCGCGGTCAGCGCCAGCACCGACCCGGAAGCCTGCCCGCTGTCCGTCCTTGAGGCGATGAGCCTCGGGCTACCGGTGGTCGCCACCGATCACGGAGGCTCACCCGAGGTGCTGGCGGGCCATGGCCAGTTGGTTCCGCCCCGTGACTGCGTGGCTCTCGCCGCCGCCATCAACCGGCTCGTGGACGACGCCGATCTACGGCGACGGACCGGTGCCGCGGGGCGGGCCCGCGTGGAGGCCCACCACCAGCAATCGGTGCAGACCGGGGTTCTCCTCGACCTGCTCGACCGCACGGCAGCCAGCGACATCTCGGAGGTGTCCCGATGAAGGTCCTGTTCGTCAACGAGAACATCGGCGGTCACGCCAATGTGCATGCGCATCTGCGCAATTCTTTGCGGGCCCATCCGGAAGTTGAAGCGGAGTTCGTCGATGCTCCGAAGCCCGCTGGGCTCCGCCGAGTCGCGGGCACCCGTCTGCCGGGTCTGGCTGGCCACGATCTGGACCTGCAGGCGCTTCGATCGCAACTGGCCCTGAGCCGTTGGGTAGCCAGGACGATCCGGGACCGGGCCCACCTGTTCGATGTGCTGCACGTCTACACCGGGAACGCCGGGCTCCGGATTCCCCGGCTCCTGAAGTTGATGCCCTCCGTGGTGGCCACTGACGCCACGAACGCCACCAACGGCTACCGGCTGCCGGGCCGTGAGCCGGGTCGGTTCACTCCGGCATCGATCCGGTTTTCCCAGCGTTTCGAGCGACCCGTCTACGACGCCGCGACTCTGGTCGTGGCCAACACAGAGTGGATCGCGGGGTCGTTGAGGGAGGACTACGGCGTGAGCGAAGACAAGCTCCGGGTGATGCCGTACGGCATCCTGGCCCCGGACTTCGGTCCCGGTCCGGCGCCGGGAACCGCGGCAGCGCCCGCGGCGTTGCCTCAGTTGGTTTTCGTGGGACGCCAGCTGGAGCGCAAGGGCGCACTACGTCTGCACCGTCTGCATCAGAAGCACCTCGCCGACCTGTGTGAGTTGGTGATCGTGACTCCCGAAGAGGTGCCGCCGGGGCGCAACGTGCGTGCCGTGCACGACGTCACGGTGGCCTCAGGACGCCTGTGGGAGGTGCTGCGGGATGCTTCGGTCTTCGCGTTCCCGAGTCTGATCGACCAGGCTCCTAACGTCGTGATTGAAGCGATGGCTGCGGGGTTGCCTGTGGTGGGGGTGACCGTGGCGGCCATGCCGCAGATGGTCCCGCCCGATTGTGGCCGCCTGGTCGCGCCCGACGACGACGCTGCGCTGGTCAGCGCCCTTCGCGAGCTGATCGACCAGCCTGAACTCCGCCAACGGATGGGGGCAGCAGGCCGCCGACGATTCATGGAGACCTACGACGCGGCGACGACGACGCGCGACCTCATCGAGGTACTGGGGGAGGCTCGCAGTCGTCACGCCACGGTGGGTGCTGGTCGGAGCTCTCGATGAGCAGGGCAACCGCGCTCACGGGGCCGGCCTCGGCTGGGCTGCGGGGAGTGACCGGACGTGCTGCGCGTGGCAGCGCAGTGGTCTTGGGCTATCACGACGTGGTCGCGACTGATGCCGACGCTGAGGGCCTGACGGTGGGTGCTCCGGCCCTGCGCCGGCACCTTGCGTTGACGCGCCGGATGGGCTTCCGGTTCGTGTCCGTGACGGAACTCAGCGACAGGGTGCTCGCCGGTGAGCCGGTCGACCGGCTGGCCGCGGTCGTCTTCGACGACGCCTTGGCCGGCGTCGCTCACCACGCGGTGGACGTCCTGCTCGAGATGCAGGTGCCCGCCAGCCTCGCGGTGGTCAGCACGATGATGGGCCAAGCGCCCGTGTGGTGGCCGGGATCCGGACCCACGATGAGTGAAGGAGAACTGCTTCGGACCGTCGAGGCGGGGCTGGACGTCGTTGCGCACACCCGCACCCACGCTTCGTTGCCGACGCTCGACGACGACCGGTTGACCGAGGAACTGGCCGGAGCCAGGGGTGATCTGGAAAGTCTTCTGGGGCGACCGGTGGACCTGGTGGCCTACCCCTTCGGTCACCACGACCATCGGGTGCGCGCCACTGCTCAGGAGGCGGGGTACCGCGCCGGCTACACGTTCCTCAACGGTCGGATCGTAGGGAGCGAGGACCCCTTCAAGTTGCCTCGCTTCACGATGGGCGCCCACCACGGCCCAGCACGGCTGGCCTATCACCTGGCTCGGTCCGCCCCCTCGTGGCCCGAGCACCAACACGAACAGGTCACCGGCGCGAGCGTGGTGTGAGACTCGGCGCAGACGCCGGTCCGGAGCGTTCGAACCACGGCGCGGCAGGCGTTCACCTGCGATACTGGGGGTTCATCGGCGCGCCGCGCCGCCACGAGTAAACGAGGTCAAGGGGGCAGATATCAGCACCCCCCGGGACGGTCGCGCCCGCCTTCCGCGACCTAGCTCCTTCCTCGGTGTCCTCTTGGCTGGGATGCTTGCCCTCAGCATCGGCTCGGTCGCTCCCGCCGAGTACAACCACGACGGTCTCTTGTCGGGAGAAGCCGGACCCGAGGTGGCCGCGGCGGTGGCGTCGGCCTCCGCGTGGGCCCCGTCGCTGGCCGCCGCGCAGCCCGCTGCTCGGAAGAAGTCCAGAGCCAGCCGCTCCAGGGTGGGCTTCTCTCCCGGGTTCGACATCATCGACCTCTCTCCGAAGGCGTTGCGCCGTGACCTGGCTGGGATGCGGAGGGTCGGCGCCCGCCGGATCCGTGTCGACCTGAGCTGGGCCCGGGTCGAATCGCGTCAGGGGAGCTACGACTGGCGAGACACGGACCGCGTCTTCAAGGCCGCCCGGGCGAGAGGGCTGAAGATTCTTGCTCTGCTCAGCTACGAGCCGTCCTGGGCCCGACGCTACGACGTCGACGGCCGCCGACAGCCCGTGAACCCACAAGCCTTCGCCCGCTTCGCCTCCGCTGCTGCACGGCGCTACGGGTCCATGGTCGACGCGTGGGAGATCTGGAACGAACCGAACCTGCAACGCTTCTGGCCCTCCGGACCCGACCCTGCGGCGTACGCCGCTCTGGTCGACGCGGTGGCGCCGGTCATCAAGCGACACGATCCGCGCTCCACGGTGATTGCAGGCGCGCTCTCTCCGGCCCTGGACGACGCCAACGGCTCAGAGGTCTCCCCGGTTTCCTTCCTGACCGGCTTCTACGCCGCCAGTCAGCAGCGGAACGCCGTCGATGCGGTCTCGGTGCACCCCTACTCCTACCCGGCGCTCCCGTCCGGTCGCCAGAACTGGAACACCTTCCATCGTCTCTCGAAGGTCCACCAGGTGATGAAGTCCGCCGGGACGGGGAACCAGCGGATCTGGTTGACCGAGTACGGCGCGCCGACCGGGAAACACCCCCGGGCGGTGAGCGCCAAGAGACAGGGCCGCATGTTGGCGGTGGGACACCGAATGGCCGGGGCGGTGAAGTACCTCGGCCCCATCTTCTTCTACTCCTATCGCGACGGAGCCAACCGACCTGACGAACTCGAAGCCAACTTCGGGATAGTCCGTAAGAACGGGAGCCGCAAGGCGTCCTACTATTCACTCGTCCGCGCCCTGCGGGCACGGAACTGAAAGAACTGACTCTTCGTGGATCTTCTCGAACAACTCGCCGGTGTTTGGCGCCGCCGTTTCTACGTGCTCGGAATCGCCCTCTTCGCGGCGTCCGCCGTGCTCTTCTGGCGTTCGTCGCTCCCTGATGAGTACGCCGCGACGACCACGATGCAGGTGCGGGTGGCGAACGCAGACGTGAGTGACCCCTCCACCCAGGTCGACTACTACGCGCGCACCGTGATCGCCCTAGCCACCAACCGTGGCGTGGTGACCACGGCGTTGGCTGCCGCGAACCGCACTGACGAGGTGAGTACCGCGGTCGACAAGATCTCGGCGGAGGCGGGCTCCGAACCCGGGTTCGTCACCGTGACCGCCTCAGGAACCACCCCCGAGACCGCCGCCGGATTGGCCGACGAGGTGGCCGCCACGTTGAGCGAGGTGATCGCTCAGAACCAGGCGGATGCCTTGGAGACCGAGCGCGAGGCGCTACGACTGGCCCTGGCCGAGGTGGGTCAAGAACGCATTGACCTCCCGGCGAGCGAGACGGTCCAACGGGCCGCGCTGATGCGGGAGAGCGAGGCGCTGCTGTCTGCGCTTCGCACCGCATCCAGTAAGTCGGCCTGGCAGTTGGTGACGGTGGAGACTGCGGAGGAGCCGTCCGCACCGGTCGCTCCTCAGCCGGTGCGTGACGCATTGTTGGCCTTCCTGCTGGCCGCCATCGTGATGGCCGAGATCGTCATCGTCCGACGCTCCTGGCGCGGTGAGTTGTCGCTACGGGACCCGGCTCGGGATGCGGGTGAGATTTCCGGCCTGCCCTCGGTGGCGATCGGACCCACCGACGGGCCCGCCTCGTTGGCTGCCCTGCTTCCGCAGGTCGGAGCGGCCTCGACAGTGCTCGTGATCCAACAGGGCGCTCGACCCAGCGCCCACGCAGCGAGTCTGTTGGCCGAGCTGCTCGCTGGGTACGACGACAGCGTGCTGCTGGTCGACGCCGGGTCCCGCAACCCCGCAGTGCACCTCGAGTTCGGTACTCCTGCATCGCCGGGTCTTTCGGACATCCCACCGGCCGCGCACCTTTCGGCGGACCCCGATGAGCTGCGTGAGCAACTCTTGACCCGCTCCCCGATCGACCATCTCGAGATCCTCGCGGCAGGTGCTAGCGAGGGCCCGGTGGACGCTGAACGCCTTAACCGGATCGCCACCTCGGGCGCCTTCGGCCGAGTCGTGATCGCCGCCTCCGTCTCGCGCATCGACCAACTCATCCCTGTCCTCATCCGACTTCAGGGTCCCGTGGTGCTCGACGTCGAGCCCGGAACGATGACCCGTAAGCAGCTGCGCAAGCAGATGTCGGCCCTCACCGGGCTCGGGGTGGAGGTCGTCGCCATCACCGTGCAGTCCAGCGCGGCCGCAGTCGCCGTACGCCGCGAACAACGGCAGTTGCGCCACGCCTATCGCGGGCCCCGCATCGCCGCTGACGACCGTGCCTGAGGGCAGAGCGGTGCGCGCGGTCGTTGTGCACGAGAGGTTCACCGAGCTGGGTGGATCCGAGCGGGTGGTCGAGCAACTGGTCAAGACCTTCCCCGGCGCGTCGGTCTTCGTTCCCATCTCGGGAGAGTCCGGCATCCCCGAGGGCCTGGAGGGGACGGCCGTGCGCACCAGCCCCCTGCAGCGCCTCTACCGTGGTGACGGGCGCTACGCCCACCTGCTGCCCCTGCTGCCGCTGGCGATGTCCCGGACCAACCTGGGTCACCCCGACGTCGTGATCACCTCGCACCACGCGTTCGCCCAGCGGGTGCGACCGGCTGAGGGCGTGGCGATGGTGAGTTACGTGCATTCCCCGGCCCGCTGGATGTGGGAGGCGGAGATGCGATCGGGCGAGGTCGGTGGAGCCGCCGGCGAACGACTCCTCGGCGCCTTCGCTGCTTCGCAACGTGGCTTCGACCGGAGGGCCGCGGCGCGACCCGACCGGATCGTGGCCAACTCATCCACCGTGGCCGACCGAATCTCGCGGTGGTGGGGCCGGGAGAGCACGGTGGTGCATCCGCCGGTGCGCACCGACCTCTTCACCCCGGACCCGGAGGCCCCACGGGACGATTTTTTCCTGTTGTGCGGCCGACTGGTGCCCTACAAGCGGCCCGAGGTTGCCGTCGAGGCGGCCCGCCGAGCAGGGGTTCGCCTGGTCGTGGTGGGCGATGGTCGCTCCCGCGAGGCCTGTGAGGCTGTCGCCGGTCCCGAGACCGAGTTCCTCGGTCGCGTCGACGACGCCGCGATGATGGACCTGATGCGTCGGGCCCGCGCGCTCGTCTTCCCCGGTGAGGAGGACTTCGGCATCATCCCCGTCGAAGCCATGGCCTGCGGGACCCCTGTGGTCGCGCTCGCGGTCGGAGGTGCCCTGGACACGGTGATCGAAGGATTGAGCGGCGTACTCGTGCACCCGGAACGTCCCGATCGGACCGGTCACGCGGAAGCGTTCGCGGAGGCTTTGAAGAACTTCGATGACGCTGCCTTCGATCCGGCCAAGGTCCGAGCCCACGCAGAGACCTTCGCTCAGGAACGGTTCCGCGAGCAGATGCGCGAGGTTGTCACGTCAGTGCTTTAACCGCGTGCGGCGCTGGTGGCCGGACCGTTGACCCCACGTGGCTTGAGCGTCCATGACCGTTGAGCATGATGAGAGCACGCAAGGCGGGGCTGGGCCATCAACCACTCCGCCCGATCTGGAGGCAACCTTGCACACCACACACAGCACACCGGTTAGTGCCGCGACCGCCGGAGGACCGCGGGCGGAGCTGGCGTACTCGGAGATTTCAGACGCCGCGCAGGCTCGGGCGCTGATTAGTGAGTGGGTGGATCTCGCCGACTCCTGCGCAGCGGGTCCCTTCGCCCGCCATGACTATGCGCTTTCTTGGTGGGCCCACCTGGGGAAGGGCCGACTGTTGATCGCCGTTGTCCGGCGCGGCGGCGAACTCGTCGCTCTAGCGCCGCTCCACGAACGTCGCGTAGGGCCCATCTGGGTGGCTCGCTGGTTGGGTCACGGACTAGGAACCGTTGCCGAGATCCTGCTCCGTCCCGACCATGAGGACGCGGCAACTACTTTGTGGGTGGGGTTGTCCTCGCGCAGGCGAGTGCTTGAGTTGGTGGAGACCAACGCCCAGAGTCCCGGTCTTTCCGCACTTCGCGCACGCGGGTCGCTGCGAGACAAGAGATACGACGAAACGGTCCGTGATCTGTGCCCCACCACTCCGATCAGTGGCGACGGCCTCGATGTGTTGCGCCGCAGCGGCAGCACACCCCGCAGATTGCGTCGTACCCTCTCGGTCGCAGACCGCGCCCTTGCTGCTGAGGGTTCGGCCTTCACGACGAGGGTGGCCGACGACCGTGAGAGCTTCGAGCGCTTGTTGCCCGACATGCGTGCCGTCTTTAACGTCGCCGAGGAGGACTTCCCGCGGCAGCACTTCCTGCGCGAGCCCTACGAGGCTTTCACCCTCGATCTGCTGCGCGGCACTGCGGCGAAGGGTGAGTCGGCGGTGATCGTGGGTTACATCGACGAGGTACCGGTCAGCTTCAACGTGGCGTTCCTCTCCGCCACGACGGTCTCGTTGTGGCTCTCTCGCTTCGACCCCGAAGCAGCGACGCTCAGCCCGGGGCACCTGCTGACGCGGGCGGTCTTCTCGTGGAGCGCTGAGAGCGGACGTGAACTGGTCGATCAGCTGTTGGGAGCCTCCAAGGCAAAAATGCAATGGGCCACCGACACCTACGAGACCCTGGAGATCACCTGCGGGCATCCCGCGGCTCTGCGGATCGCTTCAGGCGCCGTCCGAGCTGCGGAGGTGGCGAAGGCAGGAAAGGTACGGCTGGGCAGGCGTGAGGGCTAGGTCAGGCCGCGTTCAAGCCCTTCACTGAGGGCTGTTTCGATCTTCTGCTGCAGCGCCGTCGACACCACTCGCTGGTGCCGCAGGCTTTCAAGGAGGAACCGCTGGTCCACCGTTGGATCGCCTCGCCGGGCTGAGGTCCAGTCCACGATGCCGGTGATCTCGTCGTCGATCACGAGAAGATTCCCGAGCCACAGGTCACCGTGCACCAGCACGGTCCCGTCCGAGTCGCGGGTGAGGCGCTGAAGCTCGCCGAGGGCCTGGGCTGCCCGGCCGATCCAGTGCACCGCTTCGGCGTCGCTGAGTGAGGCGGTCACGAGAGGAGTGCCACGTAGGTAGGTGACCGCTACGCGGGTCTCGTCCGAGGTGCCCACGATGCGAGGGGCCAGGGCGAAGCCGGCGCGCTCCGCGGCGAGCAACGCCTCAACCTCGGCCGCAGCCTCAGGTGTCCTGTGTAGGTAGATGCGTTCGAGCACCCTCGGGGGATCACCGCGGATGAGCTTCACCTCGTCGCTGTCGCGATTGGCCACCTTCCCGATCACCCGGTCCGGATTGATATCGCCCGCACCGCGGTCGGTCACAAGCAACCAGGCTGGAGCGAGACGGTCGATCGCGGAGGCGGGCAACCGCGGTAGCGCAGCAAGGGCACGCCCACGCATCCCGCCGACGTGACTCAGGGTCGCGGTGGCGACCGCTTCAACAGCGGAGGCCGAGAGTAGATCGAAGGCGGTAGCGGGGGCCTGGGAGGACCTCAGCAGCACGAAGCGCTCTCGAACGGTGAGGCCGTTCTTTCGCAAGGCGCGTCTGATTCGAATCCGGCCGGCCCCGACGCTGGGGGCCGCGGATCCGTGGCGTCGATCCAGGGCTCGTAGTGGACTCCACTGGTTGTCGATCACCAGAGCGAATCGACCTTCGGGGGAGAGCGCGTGGGTCAGCCCTCGTAGCGCATCCGGTGACGGCATCCCTACGCCATCGACACAGATCAGGTCATAGAGACCCGCACCCGCTTCGCGTTGCCACGATCCCAGGGTGGCCGTCGTGAGGTCGCACGCGGAGGCGCGAAGGGCGTTTTCTGCTCGGCGGCTTCCACTATCGATCAGCAGAACCCGGTCCCCGGGCCGTACGTCGACCAAGTCGACCCAGGTGAAGGGGGCCCGCTCCAGTTCTTCGGCTCGTCGTGAGCCGCCGGCCCCGTCCGCTGAATCCACTCCGCGATCCTAGTGGCCCCACCTCCCTCTCTCCACGAAGTTCGTCTGATGGGGACGCGAAGTTCGCCTGATGGGGACGC
>CBDTZB010000026.1:0-11757 GCA_965364795.1 uncultured Nocardioides sp. | reverse complement strand
TCAACCGGTCATTGGCTATGACCGGGTCGCGGACTTTCACCGCCGGCTCGGAATTACACCGACCCCAGAGCACGCGAGTAGTTCACTCGTCGGCGCTGATTCTGCCACACAGCGTGCGCCGGTGGCGGGTGACGTCCAGCACGTACCCTCATGAGGTGAGTCCCCGCCGTCCACCCCGCGACGTCGAGGGCCTCAACCGAGTGCTCAAGCTGTTGAGCCTGCTGATGGTTGTTCTCACGGTGGGAGCCTTGGCCTGGGGTGCCTGGCGAGTGTGGAACGAACTCAGTCTCACCTCCGGCGGCGAGCCCGCCCAGCAAGCGCTCCTCTTCCTCGCACTGGCCGCCGCTTTCGCTGGGGTCAGCGTGGGTTGCCTTCGACTGTCCCGCGACGACGGCACCGGAACGTGGTGCGAGCAGTGCCTCACGCGTAACCCGCTCGACACTCCGGTGTGTCACACCTGTGGCGCCACGTTGCCGCCGAGTCGGCGCTAGTTGGAAAAGGCGCGCCGCCTCAGGCCTCTGTGGGCGTCAAGACGCGCCGACTCACGCTTCGGCGATGGCGGACTGGGCTGCTTGACGTAACTGGGTGACCATGGCGTCGGGGTCTGCTGCGGAGTAGACGGCGCTGCCGGCCACGAATACGTCTGCACCGGCCTGCGCGCAGCGCTCGATGGTCTCAAGGGACACTCCGCCGTCGACCTGAAGCCAGCACTCGAGACCGTGCCGGTCCATCATCGCTCGGGCGGCACGAATCTTCGGCAGACACAGGTCGAGGAACTTTTGGCCACCGAAGCCGGGCTCCACGGTCATGATCAGGAGCATGTCGAGTTCAGCCAGCATGTCTTCGTACGGCGCGATCGGTGTGGCCGGCTTCAGCGCCATCGACGCCCGGGCTCCGGCCTTGCGGATCTCGCGAGCCAACCGAATCGGCGCGCTGGCCGCCTCGACGTGGAAGGTGACCGACGCACAACCGGCGTCCACGTAGTCGAGGGCGTGTCGATCGACATCGGCGATCATCAGGTGGGCATCAAGCGGAATGTCCGTCGAGCGACTCAGCGCCTCGACCATGGTCGGCCCGAAGGTCAGGTTGGGCACGAAGTGGTTGTCCATAACATCCACGTGCACCATGTCGGCGCTGCCGATTCGGGCCACTTCGGCACCGAGATTGGCGAAGTCGGCGTTGAGGATGCTGGGCGTGATCTGCAGATGCCGGGAGCACGACGCAGCGGCGGTGGAGTGGGTCGACATGCACCGAATCGTATCGGCGTTCCAGTCTGCCGGCCTCCATCGGCGTCGGAGCCCAACGTGGGCTGCGACACAAAGTAAAGAATTCACCGCTAAACCCTCAAGTACAACCGAGCGTCGTCCGATATCACGAGAAGTAAGCACTCGTCTCTATGCCTTGGGAGGTGAGCAACGGTGCTTCTTGTTGGTATGCCCGAAGACCAACCCGCTGCCGATGACGACAGTGGGTTCGTTCATGTCTTTCCCGATTCCGGAAGCTTCGACCACCGCTCCCCCCATTGGGAGCGATCCGGTCGCGCCCCGAAACTATTGCGTCCTCTGGCTGACCGATACCTCGCCCTGGCTGGCGGGGTTCAGATGTGGCTTGACATCGTGTTGCACATCCTTGGCCCGATGGTGGTCGGCTTCGTCATCTACTTCGCCCTCGGGTTCGGCCCTGGGTGGATCCTGCAAACGATCTTTTGGGTCATCCTGTTCTTGTTGCTGCTGACCTCACTGCTGATCGCCGTCGAATGCGCCCGGGCTGCGCGTTTCCCCGAGCCACCCGTCCGCCGGGAACTCACCGATGCCGAGCTTCCGCACATGGCGGTCGTGGTCGCGGCGTACCTGCCGAACGAGACCGAGACCATCCTCGACTCCCTGAGGGCCCACCTCGCCATGGACTACCCCCACGATCGACACCTCGTGGTGTGTGCCTACAACACTCCCCACGATCTCCCGATCGAAGACAACCTGCGCACCCTCGCCCGTGCCGACGCTCGGGTCCTCCTCCTGCGCGTTGAGGGGTCCACCTCCAAGGCCGAGAACGTCGAGGCGGCCCTGGACCTGATCTCCGATCACGTGAACTTCGTCGGCTTCTTCGACGCCGATCACCAGCCGCACCCCTCCGCTGCTCGGCGGGTGGCGCGTTGGTTGAGCGACGCCGCCGGTGACAAGCGGTTCGACATGGTTCAGGGACAGTGCCAGGTGCGCAACGTGGATGACTCGTTCGTGACCCGCACGGTCGCGGTCGAGTTCGTCACGATGTACGCCGTGGCCCACCCCGGGCGCACAGTCTTCAACGACTTCGGGATCTTCGGCGGATCCAACGGTTGGTGGCGAAGCGAGGTCATCAACGAGCTCGGCATGGACCGCGACATGCTGACCGAAGACATCGATGTGAGTGCCCGCGCACTGGCGCAGGGCTACCGACTGGGCACCGACCCACGGGTCATCAGCACCGAGGAGGCGCCCACCACCTGGTCTGCTCTGTGGCGCCAGCGGATGAGATGGGCCCAGGGTTGGTGGGAGGTCAGCCTGCGTCACACCCGTGCTCTCGTGATGAATCACTTCTTGTCCGGTGTCCAGCGTCGTGGAGTCGCCCTGCTCATGGGGTGGCGGGTCCTGCACCCGTGGATCGCCACTCAGATGGTGCCGCTGACCGTCGCGATGCTGCTCTCTCCGTACGTCGCAGACTTCAAACCGTTCCTGATCTTCTTCCTCGTCACCGCCATCACGGTCCTGGGCCTCCCCTTCCTCCAGGCCGGGGTCGCTCGACGTCTGGCTCCCCCGGGCCTGCGGGATCGGCGTTGGCTCTTCCTCCGTTTCGCTCTGATCTCGACGTTCTTCTACTCCGAGTTCAAGGCCGTCACCACCCGCACCGCCGTCACCCGGGACCTGCTCGGAACCCACACGTGGGAGATCACTCCCCGCACCGGAAGGACCTCCCCTTGATCGGCATGCGGCCGCGCAACGCGCAAGGCTTCAAACGCTCCTCAGTCAGCCCCGGATCCAACGCCGCGCTGCGGGTCCGTGGCATCGAGGGGTGGCGAGGGGTCGCCGCCCTGTTGGTGGTGGTCGTCCACGTCTGGACGAACATGGGCACCGATGACAGCGGCCTGGGTCCTGGGTACTACACCAGCGAGTTGGTCGGCTGGTTCTTCGGCAACATCGACATCGTCGTGGATCTGTTCTTCGTCCTGTCCGGCGTGTTGCTGTGGCTACCCTTCGCCCGAGCGGCCCTCGACGACACCGCCCCGGTCCCCAACGCGCGCAACTTCCTCTACCGCCGCGTGCTGCGCTTCATTCCTCTGTACTGGTTCATCGTGGTGCTCATGTGGTCGAGCCGGAACTACGGCATCGGCACCGCCCAGTGGCTCGACCTCGTCGAGCACATCCTGCTGATCCACACCTTCGACTCGGAGCGGATCTTCTACACGATCGGTCCGGCCTGGACGCTCTCGGTCGAGTGGATGTTCTACCTCAGCCTCACCTTCTTCGGACCCCCCTTCGTCCGGTGGGTTCGGGAGCGGCCCACGACCGGTGCCCGGGTAGTGCGGATGCTTGGCACCTTCGCTGTGGTGGCCAGTCTCTCGGTGCTCTACAAGGCGAATGTCGCATGGGTCTGGAACATCCCCGTCGAATCCTGGGCCTGGCGCTTCGGTCCGGCAGCCAAAGCCGACACCTTCCTGATAGGAATGGCGGTCGCCACCCTGGTCGTGCTGCTCAACGGCCGCCAGGTGCGAGGCCGCTACCTCCCGCTCCTCCTCATCGCAGGCCTCGCCTGCTACTGGCCTGTGCGCGTACCCCCCGGGGCCGACGCGAACATGCACTTCGAAGTCATTCGGCACACCGCCTCGGCCGGCATGTTTGCGCTGATCCTGCTGGGCGTCATGACCACCCGCTGGGACTGGGTGTCGAAGGTGGTCGACAACCGACTCGCCCTACGCCTGAGCATCATCGCCTACGCCCTGTATCTACTCCACGAGCCAGTGCTCCTCACCCTGGCTCAGCTAGGTCTCTACCTCTACGAACCGACGGTGGGCGCTTTCCTGCTCAACCTGGTCTGGGTGCTTGCCCTAGCCATCCCTGTGGCCTGGCTTGGTCACCGTCTGGTCGAGGAACCCTGGACCGACCTGGGCGCGCTCCAGGACCGCAACGGTCACCGCAAGGAGATTTATCCCGACATCGTGCATTACGTGCCCATCAACCGACTGGGAACCTCTGCACCCGGGGCCCTGCGACAACGGATCCTCGCTGGCGCCGCCGAGGCCGAAAGTCCTGACGACACCGAACCCAAACAGGACGTGGCGTGAGGCCGCGCCGTGCTCTGCGGACCCGTCACCTGGTGGTGGCTGTCATCTGTGGGTGTCTCGTCGCGCTCGGCGCCGGGCCCGTTCGAGCGGTCCTCTCGGACGGTGAGGCCGGTCGTCCCCCTGCCGCGGGCGCCAAGAACGAGCCGACCGACCAGTCACGTGACGAGATCAGGGGGCCAGGGATCTGGGACACGACCGGGGCCGCTCGCAGCCTGCCCGACGTGACCCGGCTGTCGCCTGAGGAGGCGATGCGTCTGCGCCCCGACCCGACCCAGTATGTCGTTCTGACCGGCACTCTGACCGGCGAGATCGGCTCCAGGGTCCTCCCCGGCGTCGGCGTTCTGGTCACCGAGCGCGATCAGGAACGGGTGGCCACGTTCAGTGAGCTCCCCGACGAGGTTCAGGTGTTGGAGCAGGTGTCATCCCGCCGTCTGGAGAAGGCGGGAGTCGACGCCGTCAGCGGTCCCCGCGGTGACCTCGGCGCGGTCGTCACGCAGGAGATCGCACCACGCATCACCTCACGTTCCGGCCTGGTGGCAGGGCGCGTAGTCAGCGACCTAGAGGGCCCGGGCCTGCTGGAGCCGAAAGGCAACGGACTGGACCTCACCACACGCGGCCTGGCTTACGCGGTGACCGCTCACGCCGTGCCGCCGGGCAGCCGAGTCGTCAGGGTCACCACCGAGGCGGCACAACTGTCTGTTCTCGCCTTCGCCCACGGGGACACCGAGGGAGCGGTCCTGATCCACAACACCGGCGCTGGTCGTCGCCTGGTCATCGACCTACTGGTGGAAGAAGCGGTGCATCGCTATGTCCTACGGGTGGCCCCGCGGTCACTGACGGCGATGGTTCTCAGCTGAGGAGCTAAGCCCTCACCCCTGCGGTTCCTGATGGACCAACTCGGCTTCCAGATCAGCTATCTCACAGCCCAGCATCTCTAGACTCAGCGCCATGGCCAACGCCAGTTTGGGCGAAGAGGCCAAGCTGAGCTCGCGATGGTAGGTCGGATGCTCCGGTGACGAGGGCCGCTGCCACCCGATGCGCTCGAGATGCGCCTCGACGTCAGGTGTCATCTCCCACTCTCCGCCGAACGACGTCGAGCCAACGCACTCACCGATCAGGTAGTCCTGCGCCGCGGTCACCTGAACGTATCGGCGAGGGACCTCCTCATGGACCAACTTGTGAAACAGGTGCTTCTTCACTTCGGGTCGACGGTCCCCGACGATCAAGGTGTCGTCGAGATCCAAGCCGATGATCGCACCGGCCAGGCGGCGGTTGATGTCATCCCATGTGCCCTTCATCACACCACTCTCTCACTCTTCGGGCTGAAGCGCCTCCCCGTTCGTGGCGTCCCGATCTGCCCACTCGAGCAGCGGCGCGATCTCGTAGGCCCCGGAGTCCATCTCGGCATGCAGGTCGCCAAGATCCGCGAAGCGCTGCGGCATCGTGAAGATGGTGAAGTCATGAGGGTCGCAGTCGTCGATCTCGTCCCACCGAACCGGCGCCGATACGCGGGCGTCTGGCACCCCCCGCACCGAGTACGCCGCAGCGATGGTGTGGTCACGGGCGTTCTGGTTGTAGTCCACGAAAAGGTGATGGGGGTCGCGATCCTTGCGCCACCACGTCGTCGTCACATCGGTGGGTGAGCGGCGCTCGACCTCACGGGCGAACGCGAGGGCGGCGCGGCGTACCTCCTTGTGTTCGTGCTCAGGGGCGATGCGGACGTAGACGTGCAGCCCACTGCCGCCACTGGTCTTCGGGTAACCGGTCACGCCCAACTCGTCGAGGACCTCACGAACCACACCGGCGACCCGTTGCACCTGGGCGAAGTCTGAGAGAGGCCCCGGGTCGAGGTCGATGCGCCACTCATCAGGTTTCTCGGGGTCCTCGCGCCGGCTGTTCCACGGGTGAAACTCGACGGTGGACATCTGGACCGCCCAGATCACCGAACCCAGTTCGGTCACGCACAGTTCATCGGCGGTTCGGTTGTATCGCGGAAAGTGCAGGGGCACAGTTTCGATCCACTCGGGTGCGCCCTTGGGCAACCGCTTCTGATGGATCTTCTCCCCCGCAACTCCCTTGGGGAAGCGATGCAGCATGCAGGGCCGCTCCCACAGCGAGGTCACGATGCCTTCGCCGACCGAGAGGTAGTAGTCGACCAGGTCCAGCTTGGTGGCGCCGCTCTCCGGGAAGTAGACCCGGTCGGGATTACTGACCCGGATGACCCGGTTGTCGACTTCGATCTCAACCGCAGGCGATCCCGCACTCTTGGCGCCCATAGCTCAGGTCTTTCTGATCAACGCCATGAACATGGCGTCGGTGCCGTGTCGGTGTGGCCAGAGTTGAACGGTCCCGGGAAGCTTCCCGGCACAGTTCGGCACCATTGGCAGTAGGTCCTCGGCGTTCTCCAAGACCACGTCCTTGCGGTGCTGAAGGACCGAATGGACGACCTCACTGGTCTCAGCCAGAACGGGCGAGCAGGTGGCGTAGAGCACCACGCCTCCGGGACGGACCAGATCGAGTGCGGCACTCAACAAGCGGCGCTGGAGCAGGACCAGCGTCAGCAGGTCGTCCGGACGTCGGCGCCACCGTGCTTCCGGTCGCCGTCGCAGGGCTCCCAACCCGGTGCACGGCGCGTCGACCAGGACGCGATCCACCGACGAAGGCCTCAACGGCGGTGCGGTGCCGTCGGCGGTCAGCACACCGGTAACGCCCGACGCGCCTTTCAGGGACCGCCTCACCAGTCGACTGCGATGGTGTTGAGCCTCGATGGCAACGAGCGACGCTCCGCGCTGGTCGGCCAAGCCAGCCAGCAACGCGGACTTCCCACCGGGACCGGCGCAGAGGTCGACCCAGGCGCGGTCAGCTCCCTTCACCTCCGCTGCCGCCAACGCGGTAGCGACCAACTGGGATCCCTCGTCCTGGACTCCGGCGCGACCCTGAGCCACTGCGGGCACCGAGGAGGGCGCCCCCGCCTCAAGGACGACTCCGTAGGGCGAATACGCCGTGGGTTCGCCAGGTAGCTCTTCCCGGGTCGAACGGCCGGGACGCGCGACCAACGTGACCTTGGGTCGCTCGTTGTCGGCTGCGAGCAGATCGTAGAGCTCCTCGTCGCCGAGGGCCTGCTTCAGCTCGCTAATGATCCAACCAGGGTGGCTGTACGCGATCTCGGCGTACCGAAGCGGCGGGGTGGTCTCCACCGGGACGATCAGCTCGATCCAGGTGGCCAGATCGTTTTGAGAAACCTTGCGAAGTACAGCGTTGGCGAACTTGCCCGCTCCTGAACCACCCTTGGCACTGACGAGGTCGACCGTCGTGCTGATGGCCGCGTGCGGTGGGACGCGCATCGAGAGAAGTTGGTGCACCCCCAACCGAAGGGCGTCGAGCACCTTGCCCTCGATCTTGGAGACCGGTCGGTCGCTGCATGCGCCCACGATGGCGTCGTAGGTGCCTCGAAGGCGCAATGTGCCGGAGACCAGTTCGGTGGTGAAAGCCGCGTCTCGCGTCTCGAGGCTGAAGTGACTGATGACCGCTGGCAGGACCAGGTTCGCGTAGCCCTGGTCCACGCGCACGACCTTCAGCGTCTCGAGCGCGGCCACGCGGGCCGGGTCGAGGCGGGAGGTCTTCCCTGGCGGACGCCCGCGCGGAGCGGCAGCAGGGGTGCGGCGAGGCTCAGCCATCGGCATCGTCCTGGGGTGCGTCGCCGAACGTCACCTCGGCGCCGAGGCCGGCGCCGCGGGCCCAATCCGCTGCTGGCATCTCCTTCTTGCCGAAGGCCTTGACGAGGCCCAGCCGGACAGCCTGGGTCCCGGTCCCGACCAGCACCTCACGCTTGGAGACCTCAACGACGCCGGGGGCGAGGCTCTCCGCGCTCAGCGTGATCGGACCGATCTTGATCCGCTGACCCTCGTGCCAGGACCAGGCGCCGGGTGCAGGGGTGCAGGCGCGCACCTGACGATCGATGGCTACGGCCGGGTCGGTCCAGTCGATCTCGGCGTGCTCAACCAGGATCTTCGGGGCGTAGCTGGTCCCGTCCTCTGGCTGCTCACGTGCCTCGAGGGACCCGTCCTCGATGCCGTTCAGGGTGGCGACGAGGAGTTCAGCCCCGCCCTCGGCCAGCTTGTTCAGCATGGTTCCTGCGGTGTCGTCATCGGTGACGAGCTGGGTCATGACTCCAAAAGTGGGTCCGGCGTCCATTGCCTTCACGATGCGGAAGGTCGTGGCCCCTGTGACCTCGTCACCGGCCCACAGTGCGTGCTGCACCGGGGCTGCTCCCCGCCAGGCCGGTAGGCAGGAGAAGTGCAGGTTGATCCACCCGTGCGGGACGAGGTCCAAGGCGCTCTGCGGCAGCATCGCCCCGTAGGCGACCACAGGGCAGCAGTCTGGTTCCAGCGCAGCCAACTCGGCCTGGAACTCTGGGTCGCGAGGGTGCTCCGGCTTGAGCACAGGGATGCCCAGTGCCTCCGCGCGTTGCGCCACCGGGCTGGCCACCAGTTTTCGGCCCCGTCCGGAGGGCGCATCGGGCCGGGTGATCACCCCCACCAGTTCGTGGTGGGAGGCCGCGATGGCGTTGAGCGAAGACAGAGCGACCTCAGGGGTCCCGGCGAAAACGACGCGCATCAGATACCAAATCCTCGGGTGGCGTGGGGGCTAATTCTGACGGTGGGTTGCTCAAGCCCGAACCAGTCAGATTCTCGGATCTCTTTCATCGCGGCCTTCCGTGCAGCGGCGTCAAGCCGATCGATGAAGAGCACACCGTCCAGGTGATCGGTCTCGTGCTGGATGGCTCGAGCCAGGAGGTTCGATCCCTCGATGGTTACCGGCTCGCCGTGCATGTTGAAGCCCTTAGCCACTACGGACAGCGCCCGCAGGCACTCGAAGGTCAAGTCGGGCAGCGACAGACAACCCTCAGGCCCGTCCTGTTGCTCGGTCGAGAGGTCCAGAACCGGGTTGATGAGGTGTCCGACCTCGCCGTCGACGAACCAGGTGAAGGCGCGCAGACCGACCCCGATCTGCGGGGCAGCGAGCCCGGCGCCCGGTGCCTGCAACATCGTGTCGGTCAGATCGCTGACCAGGGTGCGAAGCTCACGATCGAAGGTCACGACCTCGAGGGCTGGTTTGCGCAGGACAGGATCGCCGAAAAGACGGATTGGCTGAATGGCCACGGATCTCCTCGGTGAGGGGGAATGGGAGCACAACGGTGAAGTCAGGCGACTTCGTCGGGCCAGTCTAGTGAGACCCCACGGGACTCACAGGGCCCCAGGGTCGACGCGGATTCGTACGGCGTCGAGTTTGCGCCCTGAGCGCACCCGTTGCACCTCGCCGAGCGCCTTCGAGAGGGCTGCTCCGTGCGCGCGAGGGACGCGCAGAACCACCCGGTCCTCTCCTTCGCCTACGCGAACAGGACCCAGGATCTCCGCTTCAGCCGGTCTGTCCAACAAGGTCACGACATCGTCGACTGCCCCTGGCTCGCCGGTGATGGTCACCAGGCGTGAGGCTGGTGGCAGATGGGCCTCGGTGCGTTCCAGAGTCTCCCGCTCGGCGAACCCGGAGTGATCCCACCTGACCAGCGCTTGCACCGCGCGATGGGCGGGGTCGGCGACGATGATGCCGGCACCCCCGTGGCGCACCAGTCCGACCGCGTTGCTCCACCGTCGCAACGCTTCCTCGGCTGAGCGGAAGCCGTCGCCCTGGAGCATCAGCCACCCATCAAGCAGCACCACGGCGCTGTAACCCTCGCTCGCGACGGGTTCCGCCCCGGGCGTGGCCACCACGATCGCGCTGCTGGCCTCCACCGATGACCGCACCCGGTCCCCCGAGGAGGACAGGACCAATGTCGAAGGGAAACTGCGTCCCAACTCCTCGGCAGTTCGGGCATCACCTAGCACCGGTGCTCGTAGACCACGCCCACCGCACTCGCCGCACGCCCACTGCGGTGCTTGGACTCCGCACCACCGGCATTGCGGGGGATCCGCTGGCCCGGACAAAGACAGTGGTCCGGTGCAGGCACCGCAGCGTGCCGGGGTCCAGCAGCGATCGCACGACAGCGAGACGGCGTAGCCGGACCGAGGCGTTTGCACCAGGACCGGACCCGCCTTGAGTGCTTCGCGGATGACGAGGTGCACCTGGCGGGGGATGCGCGCGGCCGTGGCGTGAGGGTCCTTGAGGAGATCCATCTCGGTGGCTCCGGCGACGGTGACGCGCGCCTGGTCGCGCAACCGTTGCCGCGGCACCCCCAGTTCAGCGGCCCAGCCTGTGCGCAGCAGGTGCTGGCCCTCCACGGAACGGGCGAACCCAAGGAGCAGCGCGGCCGCACCCTCGCGCTCCGCTCGCAGCAGCAGTGTCTCGCGGGTGTGGGGGTAGGGCGCCCTCGGCTCCGCGTGCAGGTCGTCGCCGTCGTCCCAGAGCACGACCAACCCGAGATCATGGACCGGGGCGAAGGCGGCCGATCTGGTGCCCACCGCCACTTTCCGGTCACCCCTGCTGACCGCCAAGAAGCGCCGGTAGCGCTCGGCGGGGCCGAGGTCCGCGGTGAGGCACACATGGCGGTCCGCACCGAGGACGGCCTCCAACGCGCTGTCGAGTCGGTCGACGTCCTTTCCGTCGGGCAGGCAAACGATGGCCCCCCGACCAGCGGCCACACTCACCGCAACGGCGTGGGCGATTAAGTCTGGCCAGTCGTCTCCTGGTGCGGCGGTGGCCACGGCGCGGGGGGCACCGGTGCCCAGATGCCCGAGAAACGCCTCGGCCCGTTCGAAGCCCGCCCACGCCGAGGTCGCCTGGGTCAACACGGCATCCGTCGGTCGCGGAGCGGGCGATGGCGCAAGCCGTGGCTGCTTCTCGATGGTCGCGTGACGGGGCGGCACGGCCAGGCGGAAGACGTCGGATCGAACTCCGGCGTAGCGCGCGGCCACGTCTGCGGCGAGGCCCGCGATGGCGAGCGAGAGCACAGGTTCGGCGCTGACCACTCGACGTAGTGGGGTCAGGGCGCCTATGTGGTCGCTGGTCTCGACCCGCTCCACGACGAACGCGTCAACGTCCTGACCGGCGAAGCGCACCTTCACACGCACCCCGGGTTGGGCTGCGGCGTCCATCGTCGCCGGAACGGCATAGTCGAAGGCCCGATCCAGATGGGCCAACGGCACATCGACCAACACTCGCGCCACCGGCAACGACGAAGCCAACTCCGCACCAGCCGCCTTCGCCGCGCGAGTTGCTTTCGACTTCGCCTGAGCCGCGGCCTTCGACTGAGCCACGGACTGACGCACCAGACCGGGAAGCAGCTCTGGCTGCTCCTCGGTCTCAGAAGGCGTCGTCATGGTGGTGTGTCTATCAGGGCCGACCGACACGACGCCGACTCGGCGCATCTTGACTCCCGTACGACGCCGAGTCGGCGCTACTTGCGTCAAGTAGCGCCGACTCGGCGGGGGTAGAGCTTATTT
>CBDTZB010000025.1:0-11880 GCA_965364795.1 uncultured Nocardioides sp. | reverse complement strand
AGGACTCCGGCCCCGGGAACCCGTTCGAGAAGGTGCCCGAACTGTCGCGCCGGGCCCGGGGAGTCCCTGTCTGGGCCGCGCTGCGTTCCCTGGGCCGGTCCGGAACCGTTCTGCAGGTCGACCGGCTGGCTGACACCGCTCAACAAATCGCAGCGGGCCTCACCGGTGTCCCTGGCGTCTCCGTGCTCAACGACGTGGTCTACACCCAGATCTGCCTGGGGGTCGAGGGGGATGTCCCCGCCCTGCTCGACCGCCTGGTGAGCAACGGTGAAGTGTGGATGTCCGGCTCCCGCTGGCGCGACCGACCCGTCGTACGCATCTCCGTGTCCAATGCCGCCACCACGAACGACGACGTACGTCGCACGATCGAGGCGGTTCGCCTGGCCGTGGTGCAGGGTTGACGCCCCGATCCTCTACTCCGTGGCGATCGCGTCCAGCACCTTCATCCGCGACGCTCGGACCGCCGGGACGATCGCGGCCAGAACGCCGAAAACCACGGCGATCAGAAGGAACACGACCAGGCTGCCCAGGGGTAGCCCCAGCTCACTGAGGTCGTCCTTGAGCGACTGCTGCAACAAGACACCGATGATCACACCGAGAACCAGCCCCAGCACCGCTCCCATGAGCGAGATGGTGACCGATTCGAGGGTGACCATCAGGCGCAGTCGTTGGCGGGAGAGACCGATCGCTCGCAGGAGGCCGATCTCTCGGGTGCGTTCCAGGACGCTGAGGCTGAGGGTGTTGACGATGCCGATCACGGCGATGATCACGGACAGAGCCAGCAGACCGTAGACGATGAAGAGCAGTTGGTTGATCTGGCTCTTGATCGAGTCGGCGAAAGCCTCCTTGTCCTGGACCGTCACGATCGGCAGGTCCTCGACGACCCGTTCGAGTTCCTGCTTCACTGCTGCGACATCGGCACCTTCGGCGGTGTTGACGCTCAGGGCGTTGTCGATGCGCGTGACTCCGGCCTCTTGGAGCAGAGAAAGGTCGACGTTGATCGGTCCCGCGACCTGGCTCTCCTCAAAGATGCCAGTGACGGTGACAGTCAGGGTTTGGTCCCCCGGGAAACCGAGGTCGAGAGTCGACCCCAGATCGAGGTTGTACGCCGTCGCGGTGTTGTCGTCGATGAGGACGCTGTCGGAGTCAAGCTGGTCGGTGCCCTCCACCATCGAGAGGGCGTAGACCTCGCCGAAGGCTGAGTCCGTGGCCACGAGGAAAGACGCGTCTTCGTCCTCGGCCACGATGGCCGCGAAGGCCTGCTGCCGGGATACCACTGCGACCCCGTCGAGGGCAGCCATCTGGTCGCCGATAGCGACAGGGAAACTCCCGAACACCGGGGACTGAACCAGGAAGTCGGCCTCGAACTGCTCGTCGACCAACTTGTCGGATGACGCGCTCAGCGAGGCCGCGAGCACCCCGACCGCGGAGACCAGAGCCAATCCGATCATCAGGGCGGAGGCGGTGGCGCCGGTGCGCCGCGGGTTGCGGATGGCGTTGTCGCCGGCGAGGCGTCCCGTCGTACCGAAGAGGCGGGAGAAGACGCTGCGGCTGGCGGCTAACACGGGTCGTCCCAGCACAGCGGCTAGGGCAGCGACGGTGAGGACCCAGATGACCGAGCCGGCACCGATGTAGGCGGCATCGTTGCCCGGTGCCCCGTAGACCCCGGCGCCGGCCAAAGCGGCACCGATGACGAGGAAGAGGCCGCCGACGATGGTCCGTCGCCGAAGCCCGCCCTCCGTGGCGTCGAGGTCGGTCCGCATAGCTGCGACGGGTGCGACGCGGGAAGCGCGCCGAGCAGGCAGGTAGGCGGAAACCAGGGTCACCACGATGCCGACCCCGTAGGCCAGGGCGATGGTCGTCGGGGTGAGGTTGAGGACCGAGGAGTTGATGTCCAAACCGACGCTCCCGAAAACGGCAGCCAACCCACGGGCCAGCCCCAGGCCGATGAAGAGACCCAGCGTCGAACCCAGGACGGCCATCAAGGCGGCTTCGATCAGCACTGACCTGCGTACCTGCGCGCGGCTGGCTCCTAAAGCCCGCAGGAGCGCGAGTTCGCGCACTCGTTGGGCGACCAAGATGGAGAAGGTGTTGGCGATGATGAAGCCGCCAACGATCACCGCCACTACGGCGAAGGTGCCGAGGAAGATGTTGATGAAACCGAGGAACTCACCGATGGCGGCCTGCGACTCCTCCGAGACGGTGTTCCCGGCGACCCCCTCGAAGCCGGCAGGCAACACCGTATTAGCCGCAGCAACCAGTGACTCCTGTGAGACACCGTCGGCTGCGGTGAGGCTCACCGAGGTGAAGGTGTCCGCCCCACCGAGGAACACCTGCTGGGCGCCACTGGTGCTGAAGACCACCAGAGTGGCACCGGCCGTGCCGCCACCGTTGAAGCCCGCGATGCCCACCAGCTTGAACTGCTGGGTGATCACGTCGGTTCCCGTGCCGCGCGGAGGAATGGCGATGACCAGGTCACCTACGGCGTAGCCCGCATTCTTGGCCGACGCGGCGTCCAGGGCCACCTCGTCGGTGGCCTCAGGCCACTCGCCTGACTCGAGAGTGACGGATTGCTCGCCCAACATGTTGGGAGTGTCGGTGTAGTTGAAGGAGAGTGTGGGCGCTCCCCCTGTGCCGACGAGTTTGCCGTCGGTGTCCAGGAGGTAGAGCCCCAGGCCGTCGACGCTCCCGTCGGCCTGCGCCACCTCTGGCAGCGACTCCAGCTTTGCGACATCAGCCGGGGTGAGGACCTGCTTGTTGCCGGCCCCGGTGGCGTCAAAGGAGTTCATGCCGATGGGCCGTGCCACGGCGTCGGGAGTGGAGCCGGAGATGATCCCGTCGAAGGTTCTGGAGAGTCCGCTGCTGAAGGTCAGAACACCGGCGAGGAAGCCGACGCCGAGGATGATGGCGAGCGCACTCATGAACAGGCGCACCTTGCGCGCCATCAGGTTCCGCAGGGTCAGACGAAACACGAGCTCAACCCACCGTCGGCGCAACAGGACCGCCCTGTAGACGTCCCATGCTCTGCAGGATGGAGTCACGATCCGGATTGCGCAGTTCGTCGACGATCTTGCCGTCATCGAGGAAGAGCACCCGGTCGGTGTACGCCGCCGCCACCGGGTCGTGGGTGACCATGACGATGGTCTGATCGAACTCGTCGACGCTGCGACGCAGGAAGGCCAGAACTTCCGCTGAGCTCGTGGAGTCGAGGTTCCCCGTGGGCTCGTCGGCGAAGACGATCGCCGGCCGGCTGATCAACGCGCGAGCACAGGCGACGCGCTGCTGCTGACCGCCCGACATCTCGCTCGGACGGTGCCCCAAGCGCGGCCGTAGACCGACCGCGTCCACGACCGCGTCGAACCATCCCTGGTCCGGCTTGCGCCCAGCGAGGTCCAGAGGCAGCAAGAGATTCTCTTGCGCCGTCAGGGTTGGGATCAAGTTGAACGCTTGGAACACGAAGCCGACCCGCTCGCGCCGTAGCTTGGTGAGGGCCTTGTCCTTGAGCCCCGACAGCGCGACGCCGTCAACGATCGCCTCACCTGAGGTCGGGGCATCGAGGGCCGCGAGGCAGTGCATCAAGGTCGACTTCCCAGAACCCGACGGCCCCATGATCGCGGTGAACTCCCCCGCGTACAGGTCCACGCTCACGCCGTCGAGTGCCCGCACCTGCGCCTCGTCGGCGCCGTACGCCTTGACGAGGTTCCGAGCACTCGCAGCGACAGGACGGGACTCGGTGTTGCCTGACTCGCTCATGCCACGAGTCTCGCAGGCGTGCAATCCAGCCGCCATCACGTATGCACCGCCCACCTCAGGAGCTTCCGGTGGTTGAGGACGGACGAAGTCCTGTCGAGAAAAGTGACCTCGGCAAGGGCATCACCTCGCAGGCGAGTCCGACGTCACGGGCCTCGGACGGGGAACCGCAGCGAACGGAGTCAACTTCAAGACAGTCGGTAACATCCGGCACGCAGGCCCGTCCCCAGACAATTGCAGATCCCCGGACGCCAGCGCTGCGGACCAAGTCAGGTCCCCACGCCAAACCAGGGTGAGCGTTCGCAGCCCCGTCCGCACCTCGACCAGTACGTCGAAACCCGGGTCGGCGTTGCAGACGTCAATTCCCTCGTCGGTGACGACGATCCACCAACGTCTGGCCTCCGCAGGGATATCGGTGAACTCGAAGTGGAGCACCGAGCGTCCTTCAGGAAGATCCTCCACCGCGAGGTTGCGGTGGATGTCCCACATCAGCAGGTGAGGGTCTAAGTCCTCGTCGCCAAGGTCCGCTATCCAGCGGATGCCCCACGCGCCCAGCGCTTTGACGATGGGCTCCAGCTCACGGCCCGCTTCGCTCAGTTCGTAGCTCACCCGGTTGCCTTCTTCGGTCCGCTCAACCACCCCGGAGCGCACCAGGCTTCGTAGTCGCTTAGCGAGCAACGCTGGCGACATGCGTGGAAGCCCACGGCGTAGGTCGTTGAAGTGGGTGCTTCCGCTCATCAACTCGCGAACGACCAACAGCGTCCAGCGTTCGTCCAACGTTTCCATCGCTTTTGCGACAGGGCAGAACTGTCCGTAACTAGCGGGCATCACCGCCGCCTCTCTGGGGGCTTCCTCGGCCATCCGATCGCCGGGACCGTCCCTGAACGATACTGCCGTCTCAAGTTCCAGGGTCTAGTACAGATCGAGACCTATCCCCCTGCCCGTGCGCCGCGCAACCATCGGAGAAGCACCATCACCCGGCTTCATCAATCGGACAGAGGCGCACCATGAACACCGACCACGCCACCACCATTGCCAACGCGGTGGACAAGCTCAACCACGGGGATGTCCAGAGCTACGCGACGGCGCTGTACTCACCGGACTGCAAGTTCCACGGATTCCCTGAGGCCTTCGCCCCCACCCGGGACGGAATCATCGCCTTCTTCACGGCGCTGACCAACGCCGTGCCCGACGCCAAGATCACCGCTAGTGACCTCCTCAGCGATGGTGACCGCGTGGCCCTGCGCTACGTGCTCACCGGCACCCACCGGGGAACGCTCTTTGGTATGCCGGCCACCGGGCAGTCGATCGAGGTCGAAGGCATGACGGTGCTCCAATTCGCCGACGGTCTCGTCAACGAGCGGTGGAACCGTCTCGATGACGCCACTCTTCTCCACCAGTTGGGCGCCTTGCCCGTTTCGAGCACCGCCTGATGACTGGCGTGGCCGAGGTCTCCCCCGAACAGACGTCGACGCTGGCGGAGGCGAACAAGGAACTCGTCCGACGGCTGTTCAGGGACATCGACGCGCTCAGTCCTACGCTGCACCGCGACTACTTCTCAATGGAGTACGTCGACCACACACCGCTCCCGATCCCCGGACTCGCTGCCGGGATCGACGGCGCCCGTCAGGTGTACGCCGTGAACCAGGCCGCCTTCTCAGATCCGTGGCACACGATCGAGGGGCAGATGGCCGAGGGCGACCTCGTGGTCACCTGGCTCACGGCCGGCGGTCGACACACGGGTGAACTGTTAGGTGTGCCTGCAACCGACAGAGACGTAGCGATGCATGGTGTGACCATTTTCGAGGTCGTCGACCAACGCATCGTCAGCCGTTGGGGGGTCAGTGACCTTCTGAACCTGTTTGTCCAACTCGGCGCTGTGCCGCCTCCGGGTGGTTAGTGAGTCCCCGCGTCGGCGTAGGACCGAACGATAGAGACGTTGAGCGGGAAGTCGATGGTGAGGTCGCGGAACAGGAGTCCCGCGGCCGTTTCAGCGGCCTCTCGCGCCTGCTCGGCGACAGCGTCCGCGAGAGCCACGGGCGTGTGAACGACGACCTCGTCGTGCAAGAAGAAGACAAGGTGGGGTCGATCAATGAGAGAGCCGGCCTCGCCTAGGCGCCACAGTCGGTTGCGCAGGTCCGCGATCCAGCACAGCGCCCATTCGGCACCGGTGCCCTGGACGACGAAGTTGCGAGTAAACCGACCGTAGGCTCGTCTCAGGCGGGCCTGTTCCTCGGCATCAGACGTTGGCTCGGCGGTGTCGCGATCCCACAATTCACCCGTCGTCGGTGACCCACGCCCCAACAGCGTGCGCACCACCTGGCCCCTCTCTCCTGCCCGGGCCGCTTCCTCCACCAACCCGAAAGCGTCGGGGTAGCGCCGGGTGAGGCCGGCGACCATGCGTCCGCTCTCACCGCGGGTGGCGCCGTACATCGCTCCCAGGAGACCGAGTTTGGCGTCGTTACGGGTGGCGACCGCCCCGTCGTCCACCATGCCTTGATAGAGGTCCACACCTCGTGCTGACCGGGCCAACACACGGTCGCCACTCATTCCGGCCAACACACGCGGCTCGAGTTGAGCCACGTCGGCCACCACGAAGGTCCAACCCTCATCCGCCACCGCCGCCGGGCGAATCTGAGCCGGGAACGACAGCGCACCGCCACCGTTCGACGACCATCGGCCGGTGACGGAGCCAGCAGGTTGGTACGACGGCCGGAACCGTCCGCCGCTGACCCACTGGTCGGTCCAGCCCCAGCCGTTGGTCGAAAACAGGTGGGCCAGTTGCTTGTAACGCAACAGCGGGACGATGCCTGGATGTTCGAGCGAACGCAACGACGAGGCACGGGTGTCTGTGACGTCCAGCCCGGCTCGGCGCAGCGCCCCCAGCAGTTCGGGTCGGGAGTCGGGGTTCAGGTGGGGAGCGTCGAACAACTCGCGGACCTGCTTCACCAGAACCTCGAGGCCCTGGGGCCGCCCACCGCGAGCCGGTCGTGGACCGAGCAGGTCGGTGAGGAACCGTTCGTGGATCTCTTCGCGCCAGGGAACGCCGGCGTACGTCATCTCAGCCGCGACGAGGGCACCCGATGACTCCGCAGCGAGCAGCAGCCTCAGCCTGGTCGCGTCAGTCGAGGCCGCCACCACGGCCAACTGGCGGCTGTCCTCAAGGTCGGCCCGCAGATGCTCGCTTGTGTCGTCGAAGGAGAGCATCGCCTGATCGGTCTCCACGTTTGGTCCCATTCGATCCCAGTACTTCGATTCCTCCCCCAACAACAGCACAGCGTCGATGGCTGGCGCCCGTCGGAGCAGTTGGTGTCCCAAGCGCAGGTCATGACAGCGCCCGATCCGAACCCCTGCGGCCAGCAACCCGGGATACCACCGCGCGGTGTCGTCCCAGACCCACCGCGGCGCGTTGATCTCCTTTCCCCTCACGTACGCCGCCAGGTCGGACATTGGCAGTTCCTGCTCGCGCTTCGCCTCCGTGATCAGCACCCGTTCGTCAGCCAGACGAGAGAGCGCGATTCGACTCACGACCACCCCAACAACGCCTCGATATGCTCGAACTGCCGTTGGAGCGACCGGATGTACGGCGCGACGGCCGGATGGCGGTACTTCCCCGCCAGCGCACCCTCGCCCCCTGCCACGCGGCTCAGCGCCCACTCCGTGCGGGTCAGGGCGGTGTAGACACTGGTGATCCGAGCCCCCGTCAGAACGTCTTCGCGATCGGCGATCTTCGGCGGCAGACCCATCAAGTAGGAGTCGAGCAGGGGCTCGAAAGCTTCGCGGGCCGACAGCGCGTAGTAGCCCAGATCGGATCCCACGGCGCCTAACCCGACTGTCGACCAGTCGATCGCCAGGACGTCATCGCCGCGGCGCCCACGCAGGTTCGGAACTGTGGGGTCCCCGTGCTGCGGCACCTGCGGGAGCAGATCGAGCACATCGAGGAAGTGGTGGCGACGTTCCCACAGGTGCTCGGCCACGTCAGCGACCGTCGTACGAGCCAGGGTCGGCCAGCCGCCACGGTGCTCTATCTGCCGCATCCGTTCGCGCAGTTGCCCACGGGCAAGCCACCGCGGGCGTGGGAGATCGGCCCCGGCGAAGCGTCCGAGTCCGGCACAGACGAAGAGACCACTGAGCGCCGCGTCCTCCACCCACTCCGCGGTGATCGTGACTCCCAAGGAGTCCTCCTCCACCGCAGCAACCGTGGCCTGAAGTCCGGGCGTAGTGGTGAGCAGACCGCAGATGTGGACGTCAGCCTCGCGTCGCCAGTACGCCGGATGGGCCGGATCGCGCAGCTCAGCGGGATCCCGTTCTCCCGGCGCTGCCAAGCGCTTGACGACCAACGGTTGTCCCCCATCGGCCGTACGCCATACGCCGACCGTTGATGGGCTGGTGCCACCAGGAAGCGGATGCCACCCGGCCTCGGGCTGCCACATGTTGGGGACGCTAGTCCACGATTCGTCGAAACGGTGGGACCCTGCTCAAGCGTTCGTGACGTCGATCCGAATCGAACAGGCCTCCGCGACCGCGGATTCCAGCACCGATCGTCGTGGATCAGGCACGTCCAGCCAGGGTTCGATCACCCGCAACTTCGACAGCCTCGCGTCGGCCAGCACCTCATCAACAGCACCGCGATCGCCGCCGACCACGACCGGTAGACCACGGCCTCCACCCAGGATCCGCACAGCATGTCCGGCCGCCGCTTCGTACGCCTGCCGCGCCTGGTTATCGCGTCGACGAGCAAAACGCTGCTGACTCTGGCCGCCTGCCTTGGTTCGGCCCTGGACGTGGCGCTGCCCGGTCTTCGACTCCCCCATCGCAGCACCACTCAAACGCGCCATGGCAAATCCACCTTTGCGCACGAGCAGGACTCCCCAGTCCGCAGGAGGAGTGGCCGCCTCACCGAACTCACCGACCTCGGCGGAACCGTTGTACGGACGCTCAAATGGGAGTCGCGCGGTAAACGCCGAGCCGTCGTCGGCCACGCCCACCAGCGCGTGGTTCTCCACGGCGAAGCCCGTCTCCCCGTGCCGGGTCTCGAAGTTAGCAACCCAGCGTTCCAGGCGCTGAACGGGCACGCGGACGTCGGTCACCGTCAGTCGCCGACGTACACGATCCGGAAACGCTCCAACACGATCTGCGTCGATCCTTCGACCGGCTGTCCGTCGATGGCGAAGAAATCTCGGTGAATCTCGCGCCAGGTCGACAACGAACGGTCACCCTCGCCCTCGAGATGAGCGTGTTCCGCGTCGACGTCGTCGAAGGCGACCACCGAGACCTCGGTAGTCTCGATCAGGACGCGGGGGTGACCAGCCCCGTCCAGCACGATGCCCAAGGCACCGGCTTCGGGAAGCGGCTCGTTCTCGGCTTCGTACTCCACCAGGGCACTCGACGTGGCCGTCTTCGTGCCGTCCAGCACCAGAGCCAACAGCTCGTCCGCCTGCTCCGGAGACGACCCGAACGACCAAGCCGGCGGTGGGACGACTTCAAGCGTCGTCGGCCCGAAGTACGACGGAGCCGTGTTCAGCTTGGCGTGGAAGCGCGCGAGGTTCCAGAAGGCTTCGAGCGGGTCTGGGTCGGTCATTAGGACCTCATTGCTTGCGTCGTAGTGGTGGAGTCCGACCTTGCCCTACCGAAGATTTCGACACGGCCGTCACGGCTTCGTTCCTCAGCCGTGGGCCTTGCTCAATCTCTTCACTTCAGAACCGATCTCGTTCCTCGATCGGTTCTGGCTCAGACGTTAAACCCGAGGGCGCGTAGTTGGTCGCGTCCGTCGGGGGTGATCTTGTCGGGGCCCCAGGGCGGCATCCAGACCCAGTTGACGGCTACGTCGCCAACCATGCCCTCGAGCGCGGCGTGGGTCTGGTCCATGATCACGTCAGTCAGCGGGCAGGCCGCGGAGGTGAGGGTCATGTCCAGGACGCAGTTGTACTCCTCGTCGAGGTGCACGTCGTAGACGAGGCCGAGGTCAACGACGTTGATCCCGAGCTCGGGGTCGACGACGTCTTTCATCGCTTCGGTGACGTCTTCAACGGTCACCGCGGCGACAGCGGTGCCGCCGCCACCTTGGGGTGCGGCTTCGGGGACCTCGGGGAGGTCGGAGTGGTCGGTCATGATGGCTCCTTGATCGGGTCGGTCTGGGGGGCGGACTCGGCGTGCGTGCGGGCGAGTTGGCTCTGCGCGGTGGCGTCCTTCCAGGCCATCCACGACAGTAGCGCGCACTTCACCCGGGCCGGGAACTTCGCAACGCCAGCGAAGGCGATGCCGTCTTCGAGCACGTCCTCGTCAGGAACGACGGCGCCCTTGCCCTGCATCAGTTTGAGGAAGTCTGCGTGGATCGCCATGGCTTCGTCAACGGTCTTGCCGATCACCAGATCGGCCATCACCGAGCAGGACGCCTGGGAGATCGAGCACCCCTCAGCGTTGTAGGACACGTCTGCAACTACATCGCCCTCGAGGCGGACGCGCAGGGTGATCTCGTCGCCGCACGTGGGGTTGACGTGGTGCACCTCGGCGCCAAAGGGCTCGCGTAGTCCGGCGTGCAGCGGATTCTTGTAGTGGTCGAGAATGATCTCTTGGTAGAGATTGTCGAGTTCTTGGCTCATCTGTGCTCCTCCTCAGGTCAACTTGAAGTAGGACCGGGTGTATTCCAGCGACTCGACGAGCGCGTCAATCTCGGCTGGGGTCGTGTAGAGATACGACGACATCCGGGTCGTGCTCTGCACACCGAAGCGTGCGTGAGCGGGCTTCGCGCAGTGGTGGCCGGCGCGCACCGCAACGCCGCGACTGTCGAGCACCTGGGCGATGTCGTGCGGGTGAACGCCGTCGATCTCGAAGGCGATCGCTCCCCCACGCTGGGCCGCGTCCAGGGGGCCGAGAACCTTCAGACCGGGAATGGTGGCCAACCCGGTGAGGGCGTAGTCGGTGATGGCCTTCTCGTGGATGTGCACGGCTTCCATCCCGATATCTCCGAGATAGCGCACCGCAGCACCCAGGCCCACGGCCTCCACGATCGGCGGAGTGCCGGCTTCGAACTTGTGCGGGATGCCGGCGTACGTCGAGCGCTCCATCTTGACCGTCTCGATCATCTCGCCGCCACCCAGGAACGGCGGCATGGCGTCGAGCACCTCGCGACGACCCCAGAGCACGCCGATGCCGGTGGGCCCGACGACCTTGTGACCGGTGAAGGCCACCAAGTCCGCGCCGAGCGCCTGCACGTCGACCGGCATCTGCGGCACCGACTGGGAAGCATCAACCACCATCAAGGCGCCGACCTGCTTGGCCCGTCGAGCGATCTCGGCGATCGGGTTGATCGTGCCCAACATGTTTGACACGTGGGTGAGCGAAACGACCTTGGGCCGCTCGGTGATCAACTCATCGATGTTCGAGAGGTCCAGCAGACCGTCGTCGGTCAGCCCGAACCACCGCAGCGTCGCACCTTTGCGCTGGGTCAGCATCTGCCACGGCACGATGTTCGAGTGATGCTCCATCTCGGAGATCACCACCTCGTCACCGGGGCCGATCGACAGATCGCCGGTGGCCCAGGCCAAGGAGTTCGCCACCAGGTTCAGTGCCTCGGATGCGTTCTTGGTGAAGATCACCTCGTCACGTGATGGCGCGTTGATGAACGCCGCCACGTCGTCGCGAGCACCCTCGAACGCCTCCGTGGACTCCGCACCCAACTGGTGCATCGCCCGCGAGATGTTCGCGTTGTGTCGCTCCAGATGGTCGACCATCGCGTCGATCACGATCTGCGGCTTCTGCGAGGTGTTGGCGCTGTCGAGATAGACCAGCGGCAGCCCGCCCGCCATGGTGCGCGAGAGGATCGGGAAGTCCTTGCGGATCACGTCCAGCTCAGGGAGGAGGCCCTCGATCATCGCGGAACCTTTCACGTCGTGGTGAGAAGTGGTGCTGGGCAAACCGGTGAAGCGAGGGCCGCCCCGGAGCGACCCTCGGATCACGCAGACGCTGCGGCGGCCTTGAGGTACTTGTCGTAACCCTCAGCTTCGAGGGCGTCGGCCAGTTCGGGGCCACCCTGCTCGGCGATCTTGCCGTCGACGAAGACGTGCACGAAGTCAGGCTCGATGTAGCGCAGGATGCGGGTGTAGTGGGTGATCAGCAGAACACCCTTGC
>CBDTZB010000024.1:0-12490 GCA_965364795.1 uncultured Nocardioides sp. | reverse complement strand
GTGGTCGGCCTTCTGCACCATGATGCCGTACTGAAGGACGAAGGAGTTCTCGTCGATGGGGTAGTGACAGTTGATCAGAACGCTGTCGACGTCACCGTCCTCGTAGTGGTAGGTCAGGTCGTCGATCATGAACGACGGACCGTGGTAGGAGGCCACGGAGGTGTTGGCCAGGAGCACCGGTCCGCCCTTGCCCTTGCCCTTCGGCGGTCGGGCGTCCTCGCGGCCCTCGCCGTTCTGCAACTGCGTAGCGACCTGACCCTCGAAGACGTTCTTGAAGTAGGTCGGGAAGGAGTAGTGGACGTAGAAGAAGTGCGCCATGTCGACGACGTTGTCGACGATCTCGCGGCAGTGGGAGTTCTCGATCACGATCGTGGCCCAGACCCAGTCGGTCCAGTCGTCGCGAGAGGCAGCCTCGATGCGCGGGATGGTGACGTCCGCCGGCGGCGGCTTGCCCTCCGGGTCGTTCCACACGAACAACATCTGATCCTGGACCAGCGTGGGCCAGGTCGAGGTGCGGGCACGAAGGGGTACGCGGCGGGCGTAGGGGATCTGCTTGCAGCGGCCGTCGCCGCCCCATCGCCAGTCGTGGAAGGGGCAGGCGATCTCCTGACCCTTGACGGTGCCTTGGGAGAGGTCGCCACCCATGTGCCGGCAGTAGGCGTCCAGCACGTTGATCTCGCCGTCGGCGGTGGCAAAGACCACCAACTTCTCTCCGAAAGCCAGCACCTGGTGCGGCTTGCCGTCGGAGAAGTCCTTGGCGAGACCGAGACAGTGCCAGCCTCGGGCGAAGCGCGTGGGGGCGGAATCCGCCTCAATCATCCTGACCTGAGAGTCGGCAGTGTTCATGGAAGCAGCGTGGGCTGAGAGAGACGACGAGGCGGTCATGGGTCCCACTGAGCGGTAGGCTCCTCGCGTTGTTGGGGGAGTGGCGGAAGACTTCACACGATCGCAAGTCTCAATTCGCGCAGGACGACAGCGGAAGGCTGTTATGCCCAGAGTGGCGCAGGGGCGTGCCCCCGCAGAGCCCAGTTCTCCTGGTCAGATAGCGCGCTACCGTCGCATCCTGAGCGCCGCGGCGGCTCACGGCGCTGAGCAGGGTTTCGACCGCGTCCAGATGCACGACATCGCGAAAGAAGCAGGGGTCGCGATCGGGACGCTCTACCGCTACTTCCCTTCCAAGACTGTGCTGTTCACCTCGCTGCTGCACAGTCAGGTCGGTCGCCTGGACGTGACAATCGAGGATCCTCGGCCCGGGCAGAGCCCGGCCGAGGCGGTGGCCGACGTGTTGATCACGGCAGGTGAGCAGCTGATGCGCCAACCGCTGTTGGCTCAGGCCATGTTCCAAGCCAACAACGCCACCGTTGCGGGGGATTCGGTAGGGCCGCCGGTGACCTCAGCTTTCATGGGCGTGATCTTGCGCGTCGGAGGGGTGACGGTCCCGACCGCGCACGACTTACGGCTCGTGCGGCTCATCGCGCAGACCTGGTACGGCGTGCTCATCTCCCAACTCAACAAACTGGTGGACGCCGAGGCGGCCGAGGCCGACACGCGCTTGGCCTGCGAACTCCTCCTCTCCGGTCTGGGCGCGGACGGCCCGTCCCGAAACTCCCGCTGATCGGGATCGCGGATCGTCGGGTGACCGGGCTCCCCCTAGGTTCAGCCACCTTCCGCTGATCCCATCCAAGGAGTCCCATTGAGCACCACGCAGCCCCGCAAGATCGTCGTCACCGGTGCCGCCTCCGGCATCGGGGCTGCCATCAGCCAACTCCTGATCTCTCGTGGTGATCGCGTGATCGGCGTCGACCTGAAGGGGTCCGATGTCGACGCGGACCTGTCGACGCCCGAAGGCCGACGGGCCGCGTCGGACGAGGTGGGCCGGCTGGCCGACGGCGTTGTCGACGGTGTCGTCACCTCCGCTGGGACCTCCATCCCCGGAGAAGCGATGGTGACGGTGAACTACTTCGGCAGCGTCGAGTTCGTCGCCAATCTCCAACCGGCCCTGGCCAAGTCCTCCGCCCCGCGGGTGGTCCTGGTGGGCTCGATCTCGGCCACCCACCCGGCCGACCCGAGCGTCGTTGCGGCCTGCCTGGCAGGGGACGAACCCGGTGCCCTGGAAGCAGCACGCACCGCCATCTCTGAGGGCCGCTCACATGAGCTCTACCCGTCCTCGAAGTCTTCGGTCGCCCAGTGGGCGCGACGCACCTCCGTCAGCCCCGGCTGGGCCGATCAGGGCATCGCCATCAACGTGGTCGCTCCGGGCGTCGTACTAACCCCGATGACCGCCGGGTTGGTCAAGGACCCGGAAATGAAGAAGGTGATGGACGCAGCGGTGCCCATGCCTCTCAACGGCTACTCCGCCCCCGAGGTCATCGCCGACGCTGTGTCTTTCTTCCTCAGCGCCAGCAACACCCACATCACTGGACAGGTCCTCTACGTCGACGGCGGCGCCGAGGCGACCCTGCGGCCGCCCAGCCACTTCTGAGCAGCCCTGCCCGGTTCCGCATGTGCGGAACCGGGTTTCGAGTCGGTCGCTAGCGCGACCTCCTCAACCAGCGGTGGTCATCTCCGGTGGCTGAGGAAGGGCGGAGTCCTGTCTCGAAACCCAGCGGGACTGCCTACGGGGCGACGGCGGTGCGGTTGATCTTGCCGGTGGCGTTGCGCGGGAGTGGGGTGGTGGTGAAGCGCCACTGAGTGGGGGTCTTGAAGTAGGCCAACTGCTCCTTGACGTAAGCGGTCAGCGCGGCTTCGTCGATGTCGGCGCCCTCGTTCGGGACGACCACAGCGGCCACGATCTGACCGAGGTCATCGTCGGGTACGCCGAGCACGATGGCTTCGGAGACGGACTCGTGCTCCATGAGGACCGCTTCGATCTCGGCCGGGTAGACGTTCTCCCCGCCACGGATGATCAGGTCGGAGCGACGGCTGCTGAGGGAGATCCGGCCGGCCTCGTCCATCTCGCCGATGTCGCCGGTGTGCAACCAGCGGTCGGCGCGAATTGCGCCTGCAGTGGCGGCTTCGTCGTTCCAGTAGCCGAGCATGTTGTAGGCGCTGCGAACACAGATCTCGCCCTCTACGCCGGGGCCGACGGGCGCTCCGGTGGCGTCGCGGATCTCCACCTGGACACCCATGACCGGTCGGCCCAAGGTGCCGGGGGCCGACTCGAGGTCCATAGGGGTGGCCACGGAGACCGCGGTGCACGACTCGGTGAGCCCGTAGCTGTCTACCAGGGCGCTGGCGAAGGGCAGGCCCTCACGCATCCGTTCCTTGAACATGGTCGACGAGGGAGCCGAGGCCAACGAGAAGGCGCGCAACGAGGAGGTGTCGTAGCGACCCAGGTCGCCATGCTCGAGCAGGCGACGCGCCATAGTTGGGACCGCGCCCCAGTTGGTGACGGACTCCTTCTCGATCAAGCCCAACACCTTGTCGACGTCGAACGCACCCTCGTGGAGCGCGATCGTGCTGCCGGTGGCCAGGCGGGGTACGGCGATGTTGTGCAGACTCGCGATGTGGAACAGCGGCAGCGCCATCAGGTAGCGCCGATCGCGCGGGTCGGTGGGGTCGCCGAACGCCGCGGCTAGGGCGTCGTTGAGTCGGTGGTACTCCACCACCGACAGCAGGTTCCGGTGGGTGTGGGTGGCGCCCTTGGGAGTCCCGGAGGTGCCGGAGGTGTAAAGGATGACGGCAGGATCGTCCTCCTGAACCTCCGCGGAGGGCAGCGGAGCGTCGGGGTGTGCAGCGATCAACCGGGGTACGTCGTCCTCCAGCGAGACCAACTGGGTGCTGTCGAGGGCCAAGCCGGACAGCGTCTCGAAGCGCTTCTGGTCAGCCACCACGATGACCGGGCGTGAGTGCTGCAATCCGTGTTGGAGTTCGCGACCCGACCACCAGGCGTTGAAGCCGACTGCGATGGCGCCGATGGACACCGTGGCCCAGAAGGCGGTGATCCACTCGGGGGTGTTCGCGGCACAGATCGCCACCCGATCGCCGGGTTGCACGTTGTAGTCCTCGCGCCAGGCCTGAGCCAACGAGGAGACCGCTGCGGCGTTCTCGGTGAAGCTGATGCGTCGGTCCGCGGTGACGATGTAGGGACGATCTCCGTGTTCGAGCGAGGCAGCCAGGACCTCGTGCAAGGCCCGCTTGCGGTTCGCGAACACCGGGAGTGAACTTCCCAGGACTTCCTCGTTGACGAGCTCGAAGGGGCCGTTGGGCCCCATCAGTTTGCCCATGACGGCAGCGGCGGCGGCTTGGGCGTCGACGGGCGTGGGCGTGGTCATGTGCACTCCAGGGAGTTGAGGGATCGAACGAACTGCGCAGGGGATAGCGGTCGTCTCCTGAGCAGGTCCAGTCTCGGCGTGGGCTGCGGGCCGGTGGGGCGGGGGATACCGGTGAGCGGGACGAAGGCCGCTGGTGGTCGACACCGTTGACGATCATCCGGCGAGAGCATCGAGAGAGGACCAAGACATGGAGAACAAGCGGAGTGGTGGCCCCCTCGCAGGCCGAGTGGCCCTCGTGACCGGAGCCGGCCAGGGCGTCGGGCAGGGCATCGCCCTCGCTCTCGCCACCGAGGGAGTTTCGATCGCGGTCCTCGGCCGCACGGAGTCGAAACTGCTCGACACCTGCGCGATGCTGCGCGAGCGCGGAGTGGAGGCGGAGCCCGTCACCTGCGACATCCGTGACACCGAGGCCATCCCGGAGGTCGTCGAGCAGGTAGCCCAGCGTTTCGGGCGTTTGGACATCTTGGTCAACAACGCCTGGTTCGGCGCCCACGGCCCCCTGCTGGGCATGAGCGACCGCGACTTCCGTAAGGGTTTCGAGACTGGCCCCTTTGCCTCGTTCGCGTTCATGAAGGCCGCGTACCCCCACCTCAAGGCTTCAGGGGACGGCTCGATCATCAACCTCGTCACCTCCGCCATGGTGCGCTGGGACGGCGCCACCTACGGCGCCTATGCCGCTTCCAAGCAGGCGCTGCGCTCGCTGAGTCGGACCGCCGCCGTGGAGTGGGCGCAGGACGGTATCCGGGTCAACAACATCGCACCGCACGCACTCTCGCCAGGGTTGAAGTGGTGGACCGAGACCAACCCCGAAGAAGCGGCTGAGTTCATTGCCTCGATCCCCATGCGGCGGATCGGCGACTGTGAGGACGACATTGGCCGAGCGGTGGTCTCGCTTGTGGGCCCCGATATGCGATACCTCACCGGCGCCACCATCCCGCTGGATGGTGGGCAGGCGTTCTTCGGCTGAGGTCGCGGGAACGGGGCCCACGAGAAATCGATATCGAACAAGGAGAGCCGGGCCATGTCCACGACTGAATGGGCGACGGCGGATGCGGTTGCGGTTGCTGCGGCCATCCGCTCCGGGGAGGTCAGCGCGCACGAGGTCGCCACGGCCGCCATCGAGCGCATCGAGCGGTTGAACCCGACCCTCAACGCTGTGGTGGCCACGAGGTTCGAGGCTGCCCTCGACGAGGTGGCTGCGGGTCTGCCGGACGGTCCCCTCACTGGTGTGCCGATCCTGATCAAGGACCTGGGAGCCGATGTCGCGGGGCTACCCAGCACCAGGGGGAGCCGGCTGTATGCCGATCACGTGGCCCGCCAGGACAGCGAATTGGTACGTCGCTACCGGGCCGCGGGCATGGTGGTGTTGGGAACGACGAACACCCCGGAGCTCGGCAAAAACCCCAGCACGGAGTCGCAGTTGTTCGGACCTACGCGAAACCCCTGGTCGCACGAGCACTCGCCGGGTGGCTCCAGCGGTGGGTCCGGGGCAGCGGTGAGTGCAGGGATGGTCCCGGTCGCCCACGGCAGCGACGGAGGCGGTTCGATCCGCATCCCTGCCGCGCTGTGTGGACTCTTCGGACTCAAGCCGAGCCGCGCACGAGTTTTCTAGATGCCGCGAAGCGTCCGCCGGGTCGACTCCGCATCGGGGTAATGACCGAACTGCGCGGCGTGGCCGAGAACGGCATGGTGACCGACGAGGAAGCGGTCGCGAAGGTCCGAGCGGCCGCCGAGCTCTGCGAACATTTGGGTCACGAAGTGGTGGAGTTGCCCGCGTCGTGGGATCCGGTCGATGTGGGCGCGACCTCGGGGGCAACGATGGGTTCCAACCTGGTGGTGTCGGTCGAGGACCGGCTTGCTGTGCTCGGTCGCGAGCTGGCAGACAACGACCTCGAGCCCTTCACCATGATGCTGCTCGACCACTATGCGGGCCAGTCGGCCGCCTCGTTGAACCGGGCGCTTCGACGGGCGGCTCACATCGGTTGGGAGGTGGGGGCGGACTTCGGGCAGGTGGACGTGCTGTTGACGCCGGTGCTGCCCCAGCCCCGGCTACGGCTAGGGGTGCTGAACACTATGGACCCCGCGACGATGTATCAACGGGCTGCGCACTTCTCGGGCTGGACCAGTGTGGCCAACGTGACGGGCCTCCCTGCGATGTCCGTGCCGTGGGGACTCCTAGACGATGGGCTTCCTGCGGCGGTTCAGTTCATGGCCGACATGGGGGACGAGGAGACGCTGCTGTCCCTGGCGGCCCAAGTGAAGCAGGCTCAGCCGTGGCAACGCCACGCGACCATTGGGGCGTAGATGAGCGCGGAGAGAATCACCGCTTGCGTTGGCGCCGGAATCTCCCGCCGGACGAGCCAGCAGAAACAGGTCGCCGCTTGTTCGGCGGTGAGTCCATGACCACGTCCACCACCACCGGCGGGCTCTGCTGAACCGAGGCGACTGGCGCCTTTGGAAGGGTGAAGCGGAAGGTCGAGCCGCGCCCGATCTCGCTCTCGGCCCAGATCCTTCCGCCGTGGCCCTCCACGATGTATTTGGTGATCGTCAGACCCAGACCCGCACCCGCGTACCTACGGTCGTCGCCCGCTTCGACCTGGTGGAAACGCTCGAAGATGGAGGTGAGTGCCTCCGTCGGTATCCCGCGGCCCTCGTCGGCAACGGAGACCACAACGAGATCGTCGATCGTGGCGACGGACACCGTGACGCTGCCTCCCGCCGGGGTGAACTTCAGGGCGTTGCCGACAAGATTCACCATTGCTTGAATGATCCGGTCGCTGTCACACCAAGCGCTCTGATCGACCTGCTCCAAGGTGAGGGTGATGCCACGGTCCGCAGCCAACGTCACCATCGGGGCGACGGCGTCGGCGAGCAGCGGGGCCAGGGGCTCGGGTTGGGGCCGGAAGCTGAAGGAGCCTCGCTCAAGTCGCTCCAGATCGATGATGTCGTCGACCAGTCGAGCGAGTCGCTGGGTGCCTCGGTTGGCCATGTCGACGACGCCCTGAGCTGGTTTCGGAAGTTCTCCGGCGTCACCATCGGCGAGCATCTCGAGCGCGCCGTGAATGGCGGTCAGCGGGGTGCGTAACTCGTGGCTGACGGCGGACACGAATTCGTACTTCATCAGGTCCAGTTGGTCGTGAGCCGCGGTGAGTTCCCGCAGCTCCACCGTGCGTACGGCGATGCGTTGCTCAAGATCCAGTCGGACTCGCTGTCGATCCGAGGTCAGCGCCAGTTGTCGGATGCCGGTCAGGGCCAGCGCAGCGGCCGCGAGGATCCAGGAGGCAGAGCCGTGTTGATGTTGCAAGGTCACAAAGACACCGAGCGCAGCGATGGTGCTCAGGTCGGGAAACAGCGGGGCCACGACCCCATTGAGGTGACGCTGCATCGTTCTCGGGGTGTGGGGGCGGGTGCCCGCCCAGATGGCAGCACACGCCATGAAGAGGGGCGCAACGATGAAGCCCAGATCCACCACGGTGCCCAGCGAGTCCTGGCCTCGGATGGTGAGAAGCGCGTAGCCGTTATCAGCGACGCCGTAGGTCGCGAAACACAGACCCAGGAGGAACAGATCGGGCCGGGGTTCGCCCACGCTGCGGATGAGCAGGAGCAGCACGAGGCACACCAACAGGACATCGGTGATCGGGTACACGAGGAGCAGGAACATGTCGAGGAACGTGCAGTCCGCACGGACAACCTCCTCGAAGACCAGTACGTAGCTGATCAGGAGTGCTGCGGCCCCTAAGACAGCCGCGTCGAACACCAGCGGGCCGAGCGTTCCCTTCCATCCTCTCGTTGCGGGGTAGAGCACCAGTCCGAAGACCGCGGGGACGAGCGCTGAGAGGTACAGCGCGTCCGCCGCGGACAGGATCGCGGGGGTGCCTGCTGCGCCCCCGTAGATGAGCCAGAGGGTGTCGCCCCAGCCGTACAGCGATAGCACGAGCGCGAACAGCGCCCACGACAGTCGGGCGTCCTTGGAACCACGGATGCCGGCGTACACACAACAGGCGGCGCCGAAGAAACTCGTGATCACGCTCATGTTGGCATGCGCGATGAGCGCTGGGAAAGGCGCTCCTAGGCCGACCGCAACGAAGCCAGCGCAGATTGCGGCGAGGCCCAAGCCCGCGACGAGATACGCGCGCCGTTCCCGCAGCGCGAGAAGAACTTCGTTAGTGCCCAATGTGGTGGCCTTTATCGTGCAGGAATCACAGACCTAGTAGCCCGTGACCCCCCACGTGGCGCGGCGAGGTGCCCGTACACGCCACGCCCATGATGACACGGGCCTGCGCCTTCGGGCCATAAACCGGCTCAAGATCACAGGGCCGGCGTTGTTGCGGTGGCGCTGTGATGGCAGATGATGGGGCCAACGGGTCGCTCATCACCAGCACAGGAGAACAACATGACGGCAACACCGGCTCTACGGATCCTTGTCACTGGCGCTACGGGATATGTGGGGTCCCGACTGGTCCCGGAGTTGTTGAACGCGGGCCACACCGTCTTGGCGGCGACTCGCGATCGTCAGTCTCTGGAGGACTACCCCTGGGGTGCGCAGGTGAAGGCTCGTGAGTTCGATATCGAGGACCCTGACCTGATCCGCAAAGCCGTCGAGGGCTGCGACGCGGTGGTCTACCTCGTGCACTCCATGGAGTCCGACGACTTCGTCGCCAAGGACCGGGCGGCTGCCGAGAGGATGGCGGCGGCCTGTGAGGAGGCGGGCGTCAGCAGGATCGTCTACCTCTCCGGGCTGGTCCCGGAAGGTGACCTCTCCGACCACCTGCGTTCGCGCCTCGAGGTCGAAGAGATCTTCCTCGATTCCGCGGTCCCGACTGTCGTCCTGCGGGCGGCGATGATCATCGGGGCCGGATCGACCTCCTACGAACTGCTCCGACGGATCAGCGACCGGGTGCCCCGGGTGACCCCGGTTCCCCGGTGGATGAACCGACGCCTCCAACCGGTCGCCGTCGACGACGTCGTTCACCTCATCCGCAGGGCGCTCGAGGGCCAGGAGCGCAACCGGCACTACGACGTCGGAGCGGACGACATTGTGAGCTACCCCGAGTTGCTCGCCGCCTACGCCGTGTCGGCCGGGCTTCAGCGGCGCCAGATCCTGGTCCGCGGTCTGTCGGTGTCGGTTGTGGGCCACGCCTGTGCTCGGATCACCGGGATGCCGGTTAGCACAGTGGCCTCTCTGGTGGAGAGCCTCGAGCACGACATGGTCTGCGGCGAAGATGACGTCCGACGCGATCTCCTGGAGCCCGATCACCGGTTCACCCCGCTCGCCGAAGCCCTGACCCGTGCGCTGCGACCCGAGCCCCGGCCGGGCACCGCACCCGACGTCGACTCCCTGGCGGGTGCTCCGACCGACCCCTAGAGGCCGGACAGAAGCAGCCGGCCGGCGGGGCGGTGATCTCACCCGTGCGGGTGGCGACCTGAGGCTCAGGACGTCACAAGATGGATCTATGCGATTCACCTCTCGCCACCGGACCGCTTTGAGGCGACGCTGACGTGGAGCCGGTTCCGGCCTCGCGCAGAGTCGACGACGAATATGGGCCTTTCAGCTACGACGACGCGGATCTACTTCAGGATCTGATTGAGAAGAGCGCTCGTATCCAGACGTTGGTGCCGCAGTGCGTCGGGTTGAGTTTCGCCCTGCTTGCTGACGGGGTCACGTTCACGCTGGTGGCCCCTGGTGTGCAACCGGTGTTCGGGTCGGCCGCTGAGGCCGCGGGGGTGCAGAGCACGCTGACCTTTCCGCTCACTCGGGAAGGCCAGCTTCTGGGGCTCTTCAACCTGTACGCCACCTCACGCGACTCTTTTGAAGGTCATCACGAAGCGATCGGCATGGTTCTAGGAGTTCGGCCGGCAGCGGCGACCCGGGACGACGACCTGGGTTTCAGCACGCACGCGCTAGCGCTCAGAGCACCGCAGATCATGCGCGACGAGACCAACCTGGCGGTCGCGGTGGCCATGCTGTGCCGATGGCGCGGCCTAGAGGCGGAGCAGGCGGAGGCGCGGCTGCGGAGGGCCTCCCAGCGGGTGGGGATCTCCGTGGAGGTCATGGTGGCCGCGCTGCTCGAGGTACTGATCGAACAAGCGCCCACAGGGGGAGACGATTGGCCGGCGCCGGCCTAGAACTCTCGCCGGCGCCCGGATGTCCCGTAGGTTCACCTCGTGCCCAACACCCCCTCGAACGCCCCCCTCGCCCAGCAACTCCTCGACGCCCAGGTCGCTTTCCACCTCGACCGAATCGCCGGGGACAACCTGAGTACGACGGTGGTCGGGCTGGCCGAGGAGCTGTTCGCCGCCGCTGGGTCCCACACGCTTGATGAGGTGGTGGACCGCGAGGCGATCAAGGACATCGTGACGCGCTCCCTCGTCACGGTGCCGCCCAGTGCTGCCGTGAACGATCTGAGAGATCTCGTCGCGGCGGTGGTTTTCGCCGGACCGGCCGAGTCCTACCCGCTAAGTGACATCGTCGATCGGGCCCAACTCGAGACCGTCGTGGATGAGTTGCTCGCCCTGAATCCAATCCTCGAACGGGGCATGGAGCAGCTCACCGCCAGCCCGCTGGTCGGCACCATGGCGTCCCGCTTCATGGGTCGCATCGTGGGTGAGGTCGTCGCGACGAACAACGCGATGGCGAACAAGGTGGTGCCGGGGTTGGGGTCTCTGATGTCGTTCGGCACCAGCACCGCCGCGAAGGCGATGGGCGTGGCCGACAAGCAGTTGGAGGGTCTCCTCGGCGACACCGTCGGCAAGGGGGGCGCCTACGCCGTTCGCCGCCTGAACCGCATCCTCCTGGAGACACTGCGCGACCCCACGACCCGCGAAGCGGTGCTCCAGGTCTGGGACCTGGTGGCCGAGCGGCCGATCACGGGGCTGGAAGCGGAGGTGGCGCGAGAAGAACTCGCTGGCCTGGGCGACGCCATTCACGACCTGGCCGTCACCACCCTGGCCCACGAGCACGTCGCGGCCTTGGCGCTCGCCATCGTCGAGGCCTTCTTCGAGCGGTTCGGCGGATTCACCGGCCCGCAGATGCTCGAACACCTGGCGATCGAACAGTCCGACCTCGTGGCCGACCTGGTGCGACTGGCGCCGGGCGTCGTGGAAGCGATGCGGGAGTCGGGGGACCTCGAGCGCCTCATCCGGCAACAGTTGGAGCCGTTCTACGCCTCGCCGCAGGTTGCTTCGATCCTGGGTTAAGACCCCACGGTCAGCGGGTAGCCGACCAGGAGCGCAGCCAGACGGTCTGAGGTGATGCCGCGATGGCAGCCAGTGCCTGTTCCGAGAGCGGCTCAGCAACGTCGGTGACGACGTACCCCTGCTCGCCCGCCGTGGCGAGGTACTGAGCGATCACGTTGACACCCTGGTCGGCGAGGTGCGCGTTGATCTCGGCCAGGACACCGGGAACGTTGACGTGGAGGAAGCCGATTCGCGCCCCGCTCAATGCGGGCGCCTGAACAGCAGGCAGGTTCACCGACAACTCGGTGCGACCCTCGAGCGAGAAAGCGGCAAGTTTCCCGGCGACGAACCAGCCGATCTCCTCCTGCGCCTCCTGGGTGGATCCGCCGACGTGGGGGGTGAGGATCACGTTGTCGAGGCCGCGCAGCACCGAGGCGAATTCTTCACCCTGCTTCTTGGGCTCGACGGGGAAGACGTCTAGGGCGGCGCCGGCGATGTGGCCGGAGAGGATGTGCTCCCTCAGCGAGACGTCGTCGACGACCATGCCGCGGGCGGCGTTGATGAACAGCGAACGGGGCTTCATCTTGGCAAACTGCTCGGGACCGAAGAAGCCGGCGTTGCCGGGACGACCGTCCACGTGCAGGCTGACCACGTCAGCATGTTCGAGGAGTTCGTCGAGCGAGCGCATCCGACGAGCGTTGCCGTGGGCGAGACGGTCGGCCTTGTCGAAGAAGATGACCCGCATGCCGATCGCCTCGGCGAGGTTGGAGAGTTGGGTGCCGATGTTGCCGTACCCGACGATCCCCAGGGTGCGGCCGCGGATCTCGTGGCTGCCGGCGGCGGACTTGTCCCACACGCCGTCGTGCATCCGCATGGTCTTCTCCGGCAGGCGACGGGCGAGGGCGATGATCTCTCCGATGACCAGTTCCACCACGCTGCGGGTGTTGGAGTACGGCGCGTTGAAGACCGCCACGCCGCGCTCGGCGGCGGCGGCCAGGTCGACCTGGTTGGTGCCGATGCAGAAGCACCCCACGGCCAGA
>CBDTZB010000023.1:0-12588 GCA_965364795.1 uncultured Nocardioides sp. | reverse complement strand
CGGCACACCTGTTTGGCTTCCTCGATCTGGAGGATGGCCGGACCGGTGTTGCCGATCGGGAAGAACAATTCCGGGTCCTCATCGAGGCACGCGGAACGGTGACGCCAATCCATGGCTGGTGGCTCTCTTTCTGCTTGCGTGCAGACAGGGGTTTCTCAGGCCTGCGGGCGCTCTTGTCATCGCGTAAGTGAACGGTTTCACGAGCGCTCCGCCACACTTTCAACTATCGGGCTACCAATCAAGCCTTTTGCAGAGTTCGTTGGGTCACAAAGGTTAATTCTTAGAAACCGGGCGGGGGAGGTCGTAGTCGGGTATGACGAGCGCTGAGGCACTCGGCATTAGGGTGGCCGGGTGACGAAGCGATCTGCGAATCCGCCTCCCCTGACAGTAGCGGCATCTTTGGCCTCGATCCAGGGTCTCGTCCTGCTGATTTTGGCCGGCGTCGAGGTCGTGAACGTGAACCGGGACCGGATGTCGGTCGGGGTGACAACCTCGGTCTTCTTCCTCGCCTACGGGGTGGTGCTGCTTCTCGCGGCCCTGGCGTTGACCCGCCGGCAGGGATGGGCCCGTGGGCCGGTGCTCATCACGCAACTGATCCAACTCGGCCTGGCCTGGAACCTGCGGTCCTATGCCCTGGTCGCCATCGTGCTGGCGGTGTCGGCGCTGGTGGTGATTGCCGGGTTGCTGAATTCGGAGAGCATCGAGGCGCTCAACGACGAGCCGGTCTGAGCGACATCACTCCTGCTCGAGGGATTCGCGCAGGCTGTCCAGGGTCCGGGTGAGCAGGCGCGACACGTGCATCTGGGAGATCCCGACCTCTTCGGCGATCTGCGACTGGGTCATGTTCTTGAAGAACCGCAGCAGCAGGATGTGTTTTTCGCGGGGGTTGAGCTTGCTGAGCAACGGTTTGATGGATTCGCGGATATCGACGTGTTCCAGTCCGGCGTCATCGATCCCGAGGGCGTCCAGCATGGTGGTGTGGTTGGAGTCGCCACCGTCGGTTGTGGCGTCGAGGGAGATCGTGGCGTAGGCGTTGCCGGACTCAAGCCCCTCGACGATCTGCTCCACCGAGCAGCCCAACGCTTCGGCGAGTTCGCGAGGGGTGGGGGAGCGGCCCAGTCGTTGGGTGAGCTCGGCCGAGGTGCCGGTGATCTGGGCCCGTAGTTCTTGGAGGCGCCGGGGAACGCGAATGGCCCATCCCTTGTCCCGGAAGTGACGCTTGATCTCGCCGATGATCGTGGGGGTGGCGTACGTCGAGAACTCCACGCCCCGGTCAGGGTCGAAGCGGTCGATCGACTTGATCAACCCGATGGTGCCGACCTGGACCAGATCCTCGTGGGGCTCCCCGCGGTTTCCGAACCGTCGCGCGCAGTGCTCGACCAGCGGGAGGTGGAGGTGGACCAAAGCGTCTCGGGCCGACGCGCTCTGGGCGTGGTCAGCGTCCGCGGCGTGCAGATCCGAGAAGTGTTCGGCGGTTTGAGCGCGGACGAGGAGGAGATCCATGTCAGACCCCGGTCGCCCCGACCGCTGAGGAAAGAACAAGCGTGACCGTGAATCTGCCAGCTTCGGTGCTGGCCTCCGCAGTGGCCAAGGTGGTGAGGACCTGCCAGGCGAAGTCGTCGTAGTCGGGTGCTGCGTCAGCTGAGGTGTCGACGCTCAACGACACGGTGATCTGCCGTGGGTCGAGGAGGAACGCGCAGTGGAGGTCGGAGTCTGCGTCGGCCTTATCCAGCACGATCGCGCTGGCCTCACCAACGGCCATCCGGAGGTCTTCTATGTCGTCGATGGTGAAGTCGAGTCGGGCGGCGAGGCCGGTCGCCGTAGTTCGCACCACGGAGAGGTAGGCACTGTTCGCCGGGAGGCGTAGTTCGACATCGGCTCTGTCGGGTCCGGAGCCACGGTCGGTCTGCACCATGCGCCCTCCTTCTGCTCAGAATTCGTTTCCGGGCCGACCCTATGCGACGCCCTGAGCTGCGGGCGGTCCCGTAGCCTCACGCCATGGTTGCCAGTCGATCCGCCCGAGTCCGTAAGGCCGCTGCGCAAGCCGGCCCCCTCGCCAAGGTCGTCATCGACGTGGACGGCAGCCAGCAGTTTCTCTACAAGATCGCCTGCACCGAGTGCACGGGGAAGGGCGACCGCCCCTGGTCGGTCTACCGGCCCGGAGGCGACAACGGCTTTATGGCGGCCATGGACCGGTGGATCTTCCACCTGCACGAGAACCACGCTGGCGTCGACGCTCCGTGCCTGGCGTTCCTGCCGGAAGCTCAGCAGCGGCTGCATGAACGGCGCGAGACCCAGTAGAAGCCCTCACCGCGGCGATTGGCCGTCCGTGCCTCTGGGGACTAGTCCTTCCCGACGCGCCAAGGTCGCGGCGATCCCGGCGGCCGCCGCATGCACCGACGTTGCGTGATCGGTGGGCCGGAAGCGGGTGACGGCGCCGGCGATGCTGATTGCCGCGACCGGTCGGTCATCGCCGTCGAGGACCGGGGCCGCAACGCAGACCAGTCCCAGGGCCGACTCCTCGTATTCGAAGGCGACCCCCTGCTCCCGGACGAGAGCAAGCTGTTCACGCAACCGACCCGGCGCCACGACGGTGCGCGGCGTACGCCGAGCCAGGGTCTGTGACAGCACGGCGATCTGATCGGCGTCGTCGGCGAAGGCTAGGAGCGCCTTTCCGATGGCGGTCGCGTGGACCGGGAGTCGCCCACCGAGTCGAGAGGGGGAGCGGACCTGACGGTGGCCACCGAACTTCGCGACGTAGACCACCTCGGATCTTTCGCGCAGCCCGAGGTGCACCGTCTCGTGCGTGCGTTCGTAGAGGTCCTCGAGGAAAGGCGTCGCCACTTCCAGGAGGGTGCGCTCCACCGACGCCCTCATGCCGAGCTCGAAGAGGTAGGAGCCGAGGTGGTAGTCGCCGTCCACGCGAGTGAGTAGCCGGGCCTCGACCAGGTCGCCCGCCACTCGGTGCAGGGTCGCTTTCGGCAGTCCCGTACGGCGTTGCAGCTCAGCGAACGCGATGCCCGTGTCGTCGGGGAGGAACGCGTCGAGCACGAGCAGTGCCTTGCCCAGGACGCTCGAAGGATCGAGGGGCATCGGTTGCTCCTTCCTGGGCCGCTGCTTCAGACGAAAGAACTTCGAACCAGTGTTCCACTCACCGGAACAACTTTCTAGGTGGTCGAGCCCCGCGGACAGCAGGATTGGGGAAAGCGCTCCCGGCGGCGCTGTGCCAGAAGATCGCTTCCGGCCAGTGACCGCACGCTCCTGCAGGAAGGCAGACGTATGACCACCCACAAGACCAAGGTCGCGATCATCGGACCCGGAAACATCGGCACCGACCTGATGATCAAGGTGCTACGCGTCTCCCAAACCCTCGAGATGGGGGCGATGGTGGGCATCGACCCCACCTCGGACGGCCTCGCACGTGCGGGCCGCTTCAAGGTGCCCACGACGGCTGAAGGCGTCGACGGACTGATCGCCATGGACGGGTTCGACGAGATCGAGATCGTCTTCGACGCCACTTCTGCGGGCGCCCATCGGGCCAATGCGGCCAAGTTGGCGCCGTACGGCAAGAAGCTGGTCGACCTGACTCCTGCTGCCATCGGACCGTTCGTGGTGCCGGCAGTCAATCTCGACGAGCACATCGGCCTGGACAACGTGAACATGGTGACCTGCGGCGGTCAGGCGACGATCCCGGTCGTTGCGGCCGTCTCCCGGGTGACCGAGGTGCCGTACGCCGAGATCGTCGCTTCGATCTCCAGCAAGTCCGCTGGCCCGGGAACGCGCGCCAACATCGACGAGTTCACCGAGACCACGTCGCAGGCGATCGAAGCCGTGGGTGGAGCCTGGAAGGGCAAGGCGGTCATCATCCTGAACCCGGCCGAACCCCCGCTGATCATGCGCGACACGGGGTTCTGCCTGATCAACGACCCGAACGAGGAGCATCAAGAGGCGATCCGGCAGTCGGTCATCGACATGGTGGCCGCGGTGGCGGAGTACGTGCCGGGCTACCGCCTCAAGCAGGACGTGCAGATCACCCGGGTGCCGCAGGGCGAGCCGGTTCACAGCCTGCTGGGCAAGGGCGTCGGTGAGGTGGCTGTCACCCATAAGGTTGCGGTGTTCTTGGAGGTCGAGGGCGCGGCCCATTACCTGCCTGCCTACGCCGGCAACCTCGACATCATGACCTCGGCCGCCATGCGAGCTGCCGAGAAGATCGCCCACCAACTCCTCACCCGTCGCGCCGAAGGAGTCTCCGCATGACCACCGAGCTCTACATCCAGGACGTCACCCTGCGCGACGGCATGCACGCCATCCGCCACCGCATCGACCCCGAGGACGTCAAAGTGATCGTCGCCGCCCTCGACGATGCCGGGGTCGACGCCATCGAGGTCACTCACGGTGACGGGCTCGGTGGTGGGTCCCTCAACTACGGCCCGGGGTCGCACACCGACTGGGAGTGGATCGAGGCCGCAGCGTCGGTCATCAAGAACGCCACCCTGACCTCGCTCCTGGTGCCAGGCATCGGCACGGTCGAACACCTGAGGAAGGCCTACTCGCTGGGGGTTCGCTCGGTGCGGGTTGCCACCCACTGCACCGAGGCGGACGTCGCGAAGCAGCACATCGAGACCGCCCGCGAGATCGGGATGGATGTTTCCGGCTTCCTGATGATGTCGCACATGTCCGAGCCCGCGGCGCTCGCCCAGCAGGCCAAGCTGATGGAGTCGTACGGCGCACACTGCGTCTACGTCACCGACTCGGGTGGCCGACTCACCATGGGCGGCGTGCGCGACCGGGTTCGGGCCTACCGCGACGTCCTCAACCCCGGCACGCAGATCGGCATCCACGCCCACGAGAACCTCTCGCTGTCGGTGGCCAACTCGGTGGTCGCCGTCGAGGAAGGGGCCTACCGGGTGGACGCCTCGCTAGCAGGTCAAGGTGCAGGTGCGGGCAATGCGCCCATCGAACCCTTCATCGCCGTCGCCGACCTGATGGGGTGGACGCACCGTTGTGACGTGTTCAAGCTCCAGGACGCCGCCGACGACCTGGTGCGCCCGCTGCAGGACCGGCCGGTGCGCGTGGATCGCGAGACGCTCACGTTGGGATATGCCGGGGTCTACTCATCGTTCCTGCGCCACGCTGAGAACGCGTCCCAGGAGTACGGCGTCGAGACCCGCGACCTGCTCATGGAGGTCGGCAAGCGGCGGTTGGTCGGTGGTCAGGAGGACATGATTATCGACATCGCTCTGGACCTGTTGAAGGAACGCAGCACGGCTGGATGAGTCCGACGGGCTGGGTCGATCGCCCAGAACGCATCAGACGCCGCGCTCGGTCCGGCGAGTCGTGGGACTCACCGGACCGGGGCGGCGTCTGAGTAGTGCTTCGCAGGCGGGGCCTACGAGGTGATCAGGCCTTCTTGGTCTCCCAGAAGATCTCGGCGATCTCGTCGATCTTGGCCAGCAGCTGGTCGGCCACGTCGGCGTCGAGCACGCCCTTGGCACCCGAGGCGCCAGCGAGCTTGGTGGCCTCGTTGACCAGCACGTGCAGCTGCGGGTACTTCTCGAAGTGAGGGGGCTTGAAGTAGTCGGTCCACAGCACCCACAGGTGGTGCTTGACCATCTCGGCGCGCTGCTCCTTGATCAGGATGGCGCGGGTGCGGAAGTCAGGGTCGTCGTTGTCGGCGACCTTGGCGATGATGCCCTTGATCGACTCAGCCTCGATGCGAGCCTGAGCGGGGTCGTAGACACCACAGGGCAGGTCGCAGTGGGCGGAGACCTCGACGGTGGGGGCGAACAAACGCGCGAACATGCGGGTCCTCTCGTAGACGGATAGGTAGTTGGGACACTACTCGGCGTGAAGCCAGCAGCAACGCCCGTGCCACCAATACCCCTGGGATGGGCGATCGTCACAGGCGACTCCATGACCCCGACGCTGAGGGCGGGGGACCGGTTGCTCGTGCGCTATCGGCGTCCGCCGCAGGCCGGCCAACTTGTGGTGGCGCGATTTCCGGACGGTTCCCTCGTCGTCAAGCGCGCCGTCGAGCGTCGAGCGTCGGGATGGTGGTTGCTCAGCGACAACCCTGCCGAGGGGGTCGACTCGCGGCACAGGGGACCGATTCCTGAAGAAGACCTCTGCGCCGTCGTCGTGGCCCGCGTGTGGCCGCGACCCGGACGGATCGCGGCCCGCCCGGCTGTGATCTGACTCATCGTGGTCTCGCCCATGCCGGGCCGAGCCCTATGACAAGATCAATCCTCGTGGCCACCGCTGATTCTTCTCACCCGCACGCCGGGGACCCTGTCTTCGACCTGCACCACCGCGGAAAGATGGAGACGGTCTCCACCGTCGCCGTGGATGGACCCGATGCCTTGGCCCTGGCCTACACGCCCGGTGTGGCGCTGGTCTGCGAGGCAATTGCCGCCGATCCGACGCTGACGCAGCACTACACGTGGGTGCCGAATGTGGTTGCCGTGGTTTCCGACGGCACCGCAGTGCTCGGTCTGGGCGATATCGGTCCCGCCGCCGCGATGCCGGTGATGGAGGGCAAGGCGGTGCTGTTCAAGCAGTTCGGCGGAGTGGACGCCGTCCCGATCTGTCTAGACACCACCGACACCGACGAGATCATCGAAACCGTTCGGCGCCTGGCGCCCAGTTTCGGTGGCATCAACCTCGAGGACATCTCGGCTCCGCGCTGCTTCGAGATCGAGGAGCGGCTCAAGGCTGCACTCGACATCCCCGTCTTCCACGACGATCAGCACGGCACCGCCGTGGTGGTCCTGGCCGCTCTGACCAACGCTCTGCGCTTAACCGGTCGCGATCCGGGGACCACGAGGGTCGTCATCTCTGGTGCCGGCGCCGCAGGAGTGGCGGTCGCCCGGATCCTTCTCCAGGCTGGCATCACCGACCTCGCGATCACCGACCGCAAGGGCGTGCTGAACTCCGAGCGCGGCGACCTCACCCCGGTTAAGCGCGCCTTGGCCGTCGACACCGCTGATCGCTACGGCCGCTCGGGCACCCTGGCCGACGTTCTCGATGGTGCTGACGTCTACATCGGCGTCTCCGGGGGCACAGTCCCCGAGGAGTACGTCGCCTCGATGGCTCCGGAGGCGATCGTGTTCGGCCTGGCCAACCCAACCCCCGAGGTCCACCCCGACATCGCCCGTCGCCACGCGCGGGTCGTGGCGACCGGCCGCTCGGACTTCCCGAACCAGATCAACAACGTCCTGGCCTTCCCCGGGATCTTCCGAGGTGCCTTCGATGTGCACGCCACCGCGATCACCGAGGGCATGAAGGTGGCTGCGGCCACGGCCCTGGCTGATCTGGTCGGCGATGACCTGACCGAGGACCTGATCATCCCCTCGCCGTTCGACCCGCGTGTCGGGCCGGCGGTGGCTGCGGCGGTTTCCGAGGCTGCGCGGCGCGACGGAGTGGCTCGGATCACCGGGGTTCCCACGCGTTAGAGTCGGCAACATGCTCGCCGTCTACGCCACGTCCTTCTCGCCCGACTCGCCGCTCGATGGACTGGTGGTGGGCGAACGCCCCGACCCGGAGGTCCCCGACGGGTGGACCACGGTCACCGTCAAGGCGGCTTCGCTCAACCACCACGATCTCTTCTCCCTGCGCGGGATCGGGCTGAAGCAGGAGCAGTTACCGATGATTCTCGGCACCGACGCCGCGGGTATCGACGAGGACGGCAACGAGGTCGTCGTCCATGGGGTCATCAGCGATCCCTCCTGGACCGGCGATGAGACCTTCGATCCGCGCCGATCGCTGCTCTCCGAGCGGTTCCAAGGCTCGATGGCCGAGAAGGTGGCCGTGCCTCGGGTCAACCTGGTGCCCAAGCCGGCTTCGCTGTCGTTCGCCGAGGCCGCCTGCTTGCCCACCGCCTGGCTGACGGCCTACCGCATGCTCTTCACCCGCGGCGACCTCAAGGCCGGCGACACCGTCCTGATCCAAGGTGCGGGCGGGGGAGTCTCGACGGCTCTGATCACGCTGGCCCGGGCGGCCGGACTGCGGGTCCTTGTGACCAGCCGGGACGAGGGCAAGCGGACCAAGGCCCTGGAGATCGGCGCCCACGAAGTCTTCGAGTCCGGGGCGCGGCTTCCGGGCAAGGTCGACGCCGTGATGGAGACCGTTGGCAAGGCGACCTGGTCGCACTCCATCCGGTCGCTGCGACCGGGCGGCAAGGTGGTCATCTCCGGGACCACCTCAGGACCAGAGCTGGACAACGCGGAGCTGAGCCGGATCTTCTTCCTCCAGCTCAGCGTGATCGGCTCCACCATGGGCACCCGCGCCGAACTCGCTTCCCTGGTCACGATGCTCGACGCCACCGGCGCTCGGCCCTTGATCGATCGGGAGATCCCGATGGAGCAGGCCGCCGATGGCTTCGCCGCCATGGCCGCAGGGGATGTGTTCGGCAAGATCGTCTTCACCCGATGACCGCCCACCTGATCACCGGCGCCGGATCCGGGATCGGCGCGCTGCTGGCCCGGGCGCTGCTGGCTCGTGGTGACGAGGTGTACGCCCTCGCGCGCACGGTCAATCGGGCAGCCGAACTACGCGACGCCCTCCCGGGGTGTCAGACGCTGGTGGCGGATCTCGCTGAGAGCCGTGCCCTAGAGACCGTGGAGCTCCCCGCCTCGTTGGACTCGGTGGTCCACTGCGCTGGGGTGGTCGAGTTGGGGACGGTGGCCGAGTTGAGCGCCAACGCCTGGATCGACCAGTTGACGGTGAACCTGGTCGCACCCGCGATCCTCACCCGCGCGGCGCTCCCCGCGCTGCGCGCAGCCCGAGGGACCGTGGTGCTGGTGAATTCCGGGGCCGGACTCTTCGCGCACCCCAACTGGTCGGCGTACGCCGCCTCGAAGCACGGTCTGAAGGCGCTGGCGGACTCGCTACGCGCCGAGGAGGCGGCCAACGGAGTCCGTGTCACGTCGGTCTTCCCTGGCCGCACTGCGACCCCCATGCAGCAGAAGGTCCACGATCAGGAGGGCAAGGAGTACCGCGCCGCCGACTGGATCCAGCCCGAGACGGTAGCGAACACGGTCCTGGCCGCACTGGACCTTCCCCGCGACGCTGTGATGCCCGAGGTCGTCCTTCGGCCTGCCGCTACTTGACGAGCCGTTGCTGGTCCCTGTCGGCGCGGTCCGCACGCCACAACAGGACCCGGCCCACGATCCAAGTGGCGAAGAGCGTGCCGGCGATGACCAGCACCGCGACCCAGAAGTAGGGGGCGGGGCCGTTGTCACCCTGTGCCACCTGACCGGCCGCATACGTCATGCCGAGGGCAGCGATAACAAAGAGCACTGTCTCCACGACGCGCTCGGAGAGGGCCCTAGGGGCAGGCGGAGCGGAGTCGATCTCCACGTGCTGGCCGGCGACCCGCTCCTTGATGTGGTCAGCCGATCCGATGAGCGCCCGGGTGATGGCGAACTGCTCGTTCTCGATCTCTCGAAGTTTCGCGTTGCAGCCGAGTGCCCGTTGGACCGATGTGATGGTCGTCGAGATGGATTCGTCGGCGGATCCGTGCTCAGACCACAGATCACGACGGAACGCCTCGAGCCGCTCGTCGAACCTGGCCGCCTGCTCGCGCATCGAGTCACCGGTGCGCAAAACCGACTCGAAGGTGGTCGGGGTGCTGTCCAACTGGATGTCCCACGCGTCGGCAAGGTCGTCAGCGTGGCGTACGAGGAAAGCAGACTGCCGCATCGCCAAGATAACGATGTCGACCGCGTCGCGGTGGGCGAACTCTTCAAGCGCGGCGGGTTGGAGGTGCTCCTCTTGCGCCTGTTGCCAGCCCATAGGCCGGTCAGGGTCGGTTCGCGTCTTGACTCCGCGGGTACCGATCAGGGCAAGCCCCTGACTGGAGGCCCGGCACCACGTCGACCCGAGCCAATAGCCATCCGGGGATTCGCAGCACGGGCCGGCCTCCGACCTCGAATCCGTCGCAGTGCTACCCGTGGACAACCGGTAGGCCCACTGCTGCTCCAGGGTCCGAGCTGGCGCTGAGGCCGCACCCGAGTTGCTGTCCAACTCAGGGATCGACTGCCCCTTCGGCAGCAGGTGACTGATGACGAAGGGTTGAACGTCGTCGGGACGGGCCCGCAGCGGGTTGGGAAAGCCGAGGGCTCGCAGCAGTGCTTGCCTGTTCACCGACGACCACCGGCGCCACGACGTCTCCGACCGCGAACTCGGGTCGGCGAACCAGGTCACCGTCCCCTCGACCGAGGTGAGCGCCGGCGCAGTGAGCACCACGTGGAGCACCACATAACTCATCGCCTCGACGTCGTCGTAGGTGAAGATCTCGATCGCTCGGATCAGACATCCCTGGGGCCGTGGGAGTGCCTCGGCGAGCACCGGGTCGGCGCTCAACTGTCGACCTTGCAGCACCCGGTAGTTCACTCCGGACCTCATGGTCCGCACCCGAGCGTCATCGAGGGACGACGACTCGCGTCGGAGCGGGCTGGCGCTGAGGTGGTGAAGATCCCACAACTCGTTTCCCGGCCCAATGGGTCCGACACCTCCAGGATTGCCCCGGACCGGAAGGACCACCGCGAGAGACCCCGAAGCCCACTGCGCTGTCGCCGCGGGGGCAGTCGAAGGGGACTTTGGTGATCGCTGATCGTGTCGCAGGTCAGCGCGGTCAATCTGGCTCATGGGTTCCTCTCGGCCCGGGCGGCGAAGGGCTACGGAGGGTGGTTGGTGCCCTCCCGCACCAATAAGGACAAGAACACCCCGGAAATTGCGAAAAAGCAGCCTTTGGACGGCAATCTGGACGATCATGGACGCGCAGCAGCACTACCATTCCCGGGGATGGTGGCTCCAGAAAGCCACTCCTGCCGGGCCATATGGTTCAGCCGTCGTTGGACGGTCAACGGAAACAGGGGAACCGTGACTACCGATCGGAACACATCCAATCTCGGGGAGCGGGGACGATGGGATCCGTTAATCACAGAGCTTAGGGTCCTGCGTCGTGAGGCAGATGAGCCGTCGTACGCCGAGATGACCCGCCGGCTGATCGAACAGCGGATGGCCGACGGCATGGACGAGCACGCTGCCCGCATCGCGAAGTCGAGTGTGCACGACACCTTCCGCCTGGGCCGGTCCCGCGTCAACCTGCCCCTGGTCCGAGAGTTCGCCCGCGTGCTGGGGGCCGACCCCTCGGTCGTGGATGAGTGGGTGGCGGCCTGCGAGCCGGTTGCTCCAGTTCAGGAGCCAGCCGAACCGGTGCAGCCGAAGGCCACCCCCCAGCCGGCGACGACCAGGCAGGTGGTGTTGCTTCTCGTGGGGTGCCTTGTTCTTAATCTGATCGGCCGAGAATTCGTCGACTTCTTCCAGTTCCCGATCTACCTCGACATGGTGGGGACAGCGATCGCCGCCATCGCGCTGGGAGCTTGGCGCGGTGCCAGCGTCGGATTGCTGACCAACCTCATCGGAGCCATCGGAAGCGGGTGGATCTCGATCCCGTTTGCCCTGGTGAATGTCATAGGAGCCTTGGTGTGGGGCTACGGGGTCCGCTCGTGGGGAATGGGCCGAAGCCTGGGCCGCTTTTTCGTCCTCAATCTGATGGTGGCCTTTGCCTGCACCCTGGTGGCGGTTCCGATCCTGCTCACCCTCGTCGGTGATCGCTTGAGTGCTGGACACTTCACGGTGGAGGTGCTGGTCGAGGAAGCGCTTGGAAACTTTGGGGGAGCGGTGGCGTTGTCCAACCTATTGACCTCCTCGGCGGACAAACTCATCTCGGGATTTTTCGCCCTCGTGGTGATCTCAAGCCTGCCCGTCGCCCTGCGCGCCGGTGCGCCGCTGGTCTTTGTAGACCACGACAACGGCAGCGGCTCTCGCTGAACAACGGGTAGGCCAGCGGGTTTCGAGAGGGCCCCTCAGCCAGCGGGGGGCTCAGAGCGCCAGTTGATGGCTCCGATGAGAACCATCCGGAGCTGGGTCCGTGCTGACTGAGCCGCATCCGCGATCTCAGCGTCGGTGGTGGCGTCGAGGATCGCCTCAGCGGTTCCCACCATCGCGTTGACGATCAAGGTGGAGACGACCCGCAGATCCTCACCCGACCAGGCGCTGGTCGCTGGCAGGTGAGCCAGGTCGGTCGACAGTTCACGCTTGAACAACTCGATGCCGTGACGGATGGCTGCTCGCACCGGGGCAGGGCCAGCGCTGCGCTCACGGACGATGAACGCAAAGTGTTGACTCTGGTTCTGCACATGGTCGACCAGAACGCGCACCGAGTTGTCCACGATCTCCTCGGGCGCTGGGTCGCCCCGGCGTACGTCGCGTAGCACCGCGCGCAGAGAGCCGAAGGACTCCTCGACGAGTTCAAGACCGAGCGCTTCGATGGAGTCGAAGTGCCGGTAGAACGCGGTCGGGACGACCCCGACCTCCTTGGCGACCTGCCGTAGCGACAGCGCCACCAGGCTGGTCTCCTCGAGGAGGCGCAGAGCGGCATCGAGGATGGAACGCCGGGTTCGCTCCTTGCGTTCGACGCGGGTCTCGGTCACGGGAGTCAGTGTACGGGCGTTGCTTGGTGAACATGTGTGCACACACACAGTGGCGGGTGGTTGACCAGTCCGCCGGGGCCATGCATAGTTT
>CBDTZB010000022.1:0-12722 GCA_965364795.1 uncultured Nocardioides sp. | reverse complement strand
TCGCGGCTGGCCACGACCGCGGCGTAATCCTCGGCGTGGCGCTTAAGGTGGGCGCTGATGCGGGCGGCGACCTCACGACCACCAGAGACGGCGAGCGAGCCTCCCTCGACGAAGTCGTTCTGAACGTCGACGACGATGATGGCGCGTTCCGGTCGAGTCATGTCTGGTTGCGAGGTTTCGTGCATCACGGCGCTCCTTCGTGGGCGGTTGCGGTCAGGTAGGCGGAGCCGTCGGTCACGTCGCGGGCCGACGGGGGCAGGCTCGCGAGGGCACTCGCCGCGTGGCGGCGTACGGCCTGAAGGTCGGGGTCATGCACGACCTCGCCGGCACGGATCACGGGGACCTGGATGTTGCTGGCCCCTAGACCCTCGGGGTGGTTCACCGCGTAGGTCTCGCCGGTGAGCACGCCTTGATCGTAGGTTCGCAACGCCGTCTTTCGCCCACCCACAGAATTCTTCGAGACCGACTTCTTTGCGACGGGTCGGAGCTTGGAGGATTCTGCGGAGTCGGCAATCGCGACCAGCTTGTAGACCATGCTGGCCGTGGGGTGGCCCGATCCGGTGACCACCTGGGTGCCGACGCCGTAGCCGTCGATAGGAGCCGCCGCGAGGTCGCTGATCAGGTGCTCTTCGAGGTCGCTGGTGACGATGATGCGGGTCGAGGTCGCCCCCAACTCGTCGAGCAAGGCTCGGGCTCCCCGCGCCTCTTCCGCTAGGTCTCCGCTGTCGAGTCGGATAGCTCCCAGTCCGGGTCCAGCGACCTTGATCGCGGTCCGGATGCCTTCTTCGATGTCGTAGGTATCGACCAACAGGGTCGTTCCCACGCCGTGGGTCTCCACCTGGCTGGCGAAGGCGTCGGCTTCGGTGAGGTGAGCCAGGGTGAAGGAGTGCGCCGCGGTGCCAACGGTGGGTACGCCGTAGCGACGGCCCGCGGCAAGGTTGCTGGTCGAGTCGAACCCGGCGACGTACGCCGCCCGAGCGGCCGCGACGGCCGCTTCCTCATGGGTGCGACGACTGCCCATCTCGACCAGCGGGCGGTCTGCCGCGACAGTGACCATCCGGGCGGCCGCACTTGCGATCGCTGTGTCGTGGTTCAGGACGCTGAGCACCAAAGTTTCGAGGACCGCGCACTCGCCGAGGGTGCCAACGACGGTGAGGATGGGGGAGTCGGCGAAGTAGAGATCACCCTCGGGGTAGGCGTCGATATCGCCGCGGAACCGGAAGTCGCGCAGGTAGTCGGCGGCGGAGGGGGTGATGACGCCGGAGCCTTCCAGCCAAGCAACCTCATCGGGGTCGAAGCGGAAGCGGGGGATCAGGTCGATCAGTCGTCCGAGTCCGGCGAGCATCCCGTAGCGACGACCCTCAGGGAGCCTGCGCGCGAAGGCCTCAAAAACCGCCTGGTGCTGGACATGGCCGCTGGTGACCCACGAACTCAACATCGTCAGTTCGTAGTGATCGGTGAGCAGACCGGTCAGCGTCGTGCTCCGTGTGCTGGACATGGTCTCCGCATCCTTTTTGTAGTCCGCATGACGATATCGTCCCCCTCCGCCGTTCCTCGAAACCGATTCCAGGGTGTGACCGATACCTTGAAGGTATGCGCAAAATTCTGGTGGCCGGAATCGCTGTACTCGTGTTGGCCGCGGTCGCTCTCGTTGCCCTTCGTCCCTGGGAGAGCGGCGGCGACACCCAGGCAGCCCTCGACGAGTCGCTGCCCGTGACGGCGAGTGCCACCTCGACTCCCGATCCCACGACGCCTGCGCCCTCCGCGCCCGCCTCGCCTGCCGCCGCTGAAGAGACCCCTTTGGTGCCGCGTCCCACGAAACCGACCCCGTCTCCCAAGCCGAAGGTCACCGAGTTGGCTAAGGGACAGTTCGAGGATGCTGAGTACGCCACCGATGGCAGCGCTCGGATCGTGCGTCTAGCGGACGGCACCCGCTTCCTGCGGATCGAGAACTTCTCCACCTCGCAGGCCCCGGTCATCCAGGTCGCCTTCAGCGCTGCGCCCAGCGGCGGGGAGTGGGGCTCCTACGACGACGTCCGGTTCGCGCCCATCGGCACGCTCAAGGCATTGAGTGGCAACCAGAACTACGAGATCCCCCAGGGCTTGGACCTCTCCGGCTTCCGCTCGGTGGTCATCTGGTGCGACAAGTACGACGTCGCGCTCGGCACCGCACCCGTCCAACTCTGAGACCGGTCCCCGCTTGCTTCACCACCCCAACGCCATGGTCTGGTCTAGCGGTGCTTGTTGCGGACCCGCACAACGAACGGTCGGCTGAACTTGCCTGCGCCGACGCCGTTGATCGCTTTCACTCGGAGGTGGTACTTGCCCCGTGCCGGCTTGCGAACGACCAGCCTCCTGGTGGTCACCGTCTGCGTGGTGCCGTTGAATCTGACCCGGTAGCGCTGGATCGCTGCACCGTTGGGGTGTGGGCGCAACCACGTGACGATGAGCTTCTTCTTGGTCTGTCGTACTCGCGTCTTCCAGACTCGGCCCGGAGTGGTGGCCGGGATCACCGTGTTGCTGGGCTCGCTCTTCGCACTGCGGCCGCCGGCGCTGATGGCCCTGACCCGGACGGTGACCTCGCGGCCGTTCTGCAGCGGTCGGATGAAAGCTGAGGTTCGGTTCCCGGGCACGACCCACTCACGAAGCTGGGGTCGGATCGTGAGGCGGTACTTCGTGATGGGCGAGCCGCTGACCGGCGCGGTCCACCTGACCAGAGCCTTCCTGTTTCCTGATCTGACCTTCACATCTGTCGGAGCGTCCGGCGCGGCGGCAGCCGCCGCGGTGAACCGAGCCGTCGCCGGTCGGCTGTACCCGGCTGCGGTGCGAGCCCGGACGGCGAAGTCGTAGGTGTCGCCGGACGTGAGTCCCGAAACGACGGCCGCACTTCCGTCGACGGGTTGCCACCGGCCACCTTCGAGGGACCACTCGTAGGCGACGAAATCTGTGTCGCCGGGGGACTCCGGTGCCTGCCAGGTCAGTCGTGCGGCCCCCTCCTGAACCGGGTCGAGAGCCAGGCCGAGCGGCGGGGTCGAGGGCTGCCCGAAGGTCACGAACTCGCTCCAGCACTCGGTGTGGTGCCCGACCACGTTGTCGTGGAGCGGGCAGAGCGAGAAGTCGTCCCGTTGCCCGGGCCTGAGTCCGGTGAACGTGTACGAACGCCTGTCAGCATCGAGGTTGAACGAGTCGCGGTGCCTAGTGATCTTCCAGCCGGTCACCGGGGATGTCGGGTCGGCGCTCACCCGGGACCAGCGAAGCGTGAGGGTCCCATCGGACAGGTCGATCTCGGTGTCGAAGTCGAAACTGGTGCCACCGTCGCCCTGGGCTGCGACGGCCTGCGCCTGCTTGGACTGCTCGCTGTCACCGGCCGCTGCTGCGGTCACAGGCGCGAGCCCCGCGAGAGCGATGGCCAGCCCGCCAACAAGGATGCGTCCCCCGAGAGTCTTCACTCAGAAAAGCGTAACTGCCAGTATCCGCGATGGCCAATGGCTCCGCTTGTGCGATTCAGGGGTGGAGCGTGGAGAATCAGCGGGCTACGTCGACGAGGCCCGAAGGGAGGCACCATGAGGCACACCGAATTCTGGGATCGCATGCGTGATGCGTTGGGCGACGCCTACTACAAGTCGTGGGCCGATCAGTTCGTGATGGCCGATCTTGACGGTCGCACCGCCCAGCAGGCCCTCGACGACGGATTCGCGCCCAAGCAGGTGTGGCGCGCCGTGTGGGCGGCGCGAGGACTGCCTGAGAACCTGAAGTGACCACTGGCCTGACGTACGACGCGGTCACGGTTCAGGCTCGCAGCCTGCGGGTCTTGATGTTGGCTCAGGCCATCGGCGCCATCGGAATCACCATTGGCATCGCGACCGCTTCCCTCCTGGCCCGGGATCTCTCCGGGTCGGAATCATTGGCGGGACTTGCGCAGACCTTCCAGGTTCTCGGCACCGCCATCGCAGCGTTTCTGCTGGCTCGCCTCATGTCGGCGCGAGGGCGTCGGATCGGCATCCTCACCGGCTACCTGCTGGGAGCGGCCGGTGCGGCGACCGCTGTCGTCGCCGGGGTCGTCGGCTCGATGATGCTGCTGCTCGTGGGCGCCGTACTCCTCGGGTCGGCGAGCGCCGCCAACGCCGGAGCGCGGTACGCCGCCGTGGATCTCGCCCCCGAAGCGACGCGCGCTCGCTCGCTGTCGCTGGTGGTCTGGGCAACCACGATCGGAGCGGTCGCCGGACCCAACCTCACCGGACCATCGAGCGCCTTCGCCGATCTCCTCGGCATCCCCGAACTCACGGGTCCGTTCGCGCTGGGTGCGATCGGGATGCTGTTCGCGGCCCTGGTCGTCGGGGTGCTGCTGCGTCCTGATCCGCTGTTGGTCGCCCGCGAGTTGGCGGGGGCGGACCCCGAGCCGGTGACGGGTTCGAGTTGGGGTCGCGCGGTCGCGGCCGTTCGGGAACGACCGGTGCTGGCGTGGTCGATCATGGCGCTCGCAGGTGCTCACGCCGCGATGATCGGCGTGATGGTGATGACGCCCCTCCACATGGAGCAGGGCGGCGCGGAGCTGAACGTCATCGGCGTGGTCATCAGCGTGCACGTGCTCGGGATGTTCGCCTTCTCACCGGTGGTCGGTGTGGTCGCCGACGCACGCGGGCGTTCCTTCGCCCTGGCGTGCGGTGGCTCGATCTTGTTGGTGGCCCTGATCATGTGCGCGAGCGCCCCGGAGGGGAGTTCCTGGCAGATCTTTGTCGGCCTCTTCTTGCTCGGTCTTGGCTGGTCCTTCGCTACCGTCACCGCCTCGACCCTGATCGCCGACCACGCTCCGCTGCGGGTACGCACCGACGTCCAGGGTTCGGCCGACCTGGTGATGAACGTGACGGCCGCGGCCACCGGCGGACTCGCCGGCCTCACGGTGGGTCTGTTGGGGTACCCAGCGCTCGCCCTCGGCACCATGGTTCTCGCTGTTCTGGTGATCCTTGCAGCGGTTCGTGTGGCTCGGCTGGCACAGTTGCCCGCGTGACCCAGACTTCAGCCCCGCTCGCGCCCGCCGACATCGCCGTCATCGGGGGTACCGGCTTCTACGCCTTTCTGGACAACCCGTCCGAGCACGTCATCGACACGCCGTACGGCGCCCCGTCGGCGCCGGTCTCGATCGGCACCGTCGCCGGTCGCAGCGTGGCGTTTCTGCCTCGTCACGGAGCGCACCACGACCACCCGCCCCACGCCATCAACTACCGCGCCAACCTCTGGGCCCTGCGTTCGGTCGGGGTCCGTCAGATCCTGGCGCCCTGCGCGGTCGGTGGGTTAAGCACCTCGGTCGAACCCGGCAACATCGTGGTGCCCGACCAACTCGTCGACCGCACCCATCGTCGGATCGGTTCCTTCGTGGAGAGCGGGGCCTGTCACCTACCGTTCGCCGACCCCTACTGCCCGGGGGTCTCCGCCGCGGTCACCGGCGCCGACGACTCGATCAAGGCTGGCGGCACCATGGTGGTCGTAGAGGGTCCTCGGTTCTCCACCCGCGCGGAGTCTCGTTACTACGCCGCGCAGGGGTGGGACCTGATCAACATGACAGGTGCCCCCGAGGCGGCCCTCGCCCGCGAGATGCAGCAGTGCTACTCGGCCATCGCCCTCGTCACGGACATGGACGCCGGCGCCGAGTCGGGGGAGGGAGTCGGTCAGGAGGACGTCTTCGCACTCTTCAAGGCAAACCTCGAGCGCCTCACTGGCCTGCTCACCACCGCGATTGAGAACCTTCCCTCGCCCGATGGGTGCACCTGTTCGTCGTGGGCAGAGGGCATGGAGTTGACCTACGAGGTCCCAGGGCGCAAGCCGTGAAGGTGCTGCTGACCGGCTCCGCCGGATTCATCGGCACCGCGATCGGGAAGCAACTCGACGAGGCGGGTGATGAGGTCGTCCGCGTCGATCTGATGCTGGAGAACGCCCACGGTTCCACGACCGTCCCGCCGGGCACGCACCATCTCGACGTGCGTCAGGCGGAGAGTTGGCCCGAAGGGCTCTTCGATGGCGTGGACGTCGTGTGCCACCAGGCGGCGGTGGTGGGCGCCGGCGTACGGGTTGGCGATCTGCCGCTCTACGCCAGTCACAACGATGTGGGAACCGCGGCCGTGCTGACCGCGATGTATGACGCTGGGGTCTCGCGTCTTGTCCTCGCGTCCTCCATGGTCGTTTACGGCGAGGGCCGATACGCCTGCCCCACGCACGGCCCCCAGATTCCCGGACCCCGCTCACTCGCGGCGCTCGACGCCGGCGACTTCGAGAACCACTGCCCGCAGTGTTCGGCCTCGCTGACCTGGGAGTTGGTGGACGAGCACGCGCGCCTCGACCCCCGCAGCACCTACGCCGCCAGCAAGCTCGCCCAGGAGCACTACGCCTCGGCGTGGGTGCGGCAGGCCGGTTCCGGTGCGATCGCGCTGCGCTATCACAACGTCTACGGGCCAGGCATGCCCCGCGACACCCCCTACTCGGGCGTCGCCGCGATGTTCCGCTCCTCGCTCGAGCGCGGGGAGTCACCCCAGGTCTACGAGGACGGGGGCCAGATGCGCGACTTCGTGCACGTCGCTGACGTCGCGCGAGCCAACGTGATGTCGATGCGATCCCTGGTGGAGGACTCCTCGCCAGATGGTCGGTACGACGCCTACAACGTCTGCTCCGGTCAGCCCGTCGGCATCCTCGACGTCGCCCGGCAGGTGGCCGCTGGGACCGGGAGCGATCTTGAGCCGGAGGTCACCGGGGGCTACCGACTCGGCGACGTCCGCCACATCGTGGCCTCACCGGCCCGGGCCTCGGCCGACCTCGGTTTCAGCGCCCAGATCGGTCCCGAGCAGGGGCTGGGGGAGTTCGCGACTGCTCCCTTGCGCACCTGACTCCTGCGGAGTTTCGAGACAGGACTTCGTCCTTCCTTAACCACCGAAGTCGACAGGACTACGTCCTTCCTCAACCACCAATTCCGTTGGTTGAGGAGGCCGGCCACGGCCGCCTCGAAACCACCCTCAGCGGCCTACCAACTCGTGTAGAGCAGATGCTGCACCAGCAGCGCGAACGCGAGTTGGATCCCCAACCCCCACCGACGCCAGAAGCCCGGGAGGAGGGCCAACGACAGCGTCAGCCACGGGATGAAGGGGAGCCAGATCCGCTCCACCTCTGACTTCGACATCCGGGAGATATCGGCGATCAGGATGGAGAGCGCCGCAGCACCCGCCAAGAACAGGGCCACCCGTTCAGCGGAGAGGAGCCGTCGACGGTCACTGATCCCGTACGCGACCCCAGCCCCGATCAGCGGTCCGGCCGAGAACAGCAGGGCACCGATGTTGCCGAAGATCCAGTACCCCTGGGGCCGCACCGCGGCGACGCCGTCCCAGTAGCGGTCGACGAGGACGGGGTAGGCCTCCCACCAGTAGAAGCCGTAGGCGGCGAAGGCGCCGACCACGCTCAGCGCACCGAGCACAGCGATAGGCAGCGGGAGCCACTGCTTGGCGAGAAGCAACACCGTGATGGCCAGAATCCCCAGCAGCGGAAGCCCGTAGGACATCATCACGCAGTAGCCGAGCAGCACGCCGGCGAGCAGGGACCAGGCCGCCATCCGAACCCGAGAGGTCGACGTCGCGGCCAGGGCCAATGAGGCCAGCCCCCAGGCGGCCACTGCGGCGAACAACGCGTCGGCGGAGACCGCCATGAACACGGCCGCCGGTGTGAACACCAGGAACGGTGCAGCCAGTCGGGCCAGGGATTCCGAGCCCAATGCCCTCAGGGTGGTCATCACGGCTAGGGCGGTGGAGGCGGCGATCAGAGTGACCACGATGCCTGCGGCGAAGTCACCGCCGAGCCCGATTCTTACCAGCCCGATGAAGAACAGCAGCGCCCCGGGCGGGTGTCCGGCGATGTGGGTGACCCAGTTGTCCTGCGCCGCGTAGGGGATGCGCTCGACGTAGGTCTCGAGCATGACCGGGATGTTGTCGATCGCCCGCGCTGTCTCGAGGTACTCATAGGGGTTGCCCAGCACTCGATCGATGCCTGAGGGGCCGTCGACGAGTGCCAGGGCCAGCAGCCAGGCCGACCCGGCGACGTACGACGCGAGCATGAGATGACGCCACGTCAGCGCGGTGGCGAGCCGGGCGGCGTACCGGAAGGCCAGCAGAGCTAGGACGATCGCTGGCACGGTGCCGACTCCCACCGTGGCTTTAAAGAACCCGTGGAGCGGTGGGAACGGGCCCTCGTCGTCGCGGCGAGTCCCGACGTCCCATCCCGTCAGAAGCGGCACCGCCACGGTGAGTGCCATCAACAACCCAGCGGCGAAGAGTCCCCGACGGGGCCACCGCGAGTGCGCGACGGGCTCAGTGGGCGCGGACGTCGACATCGAACTCCTCCGGACCGGCTGAACATGGCTGCTGGCACCCGCGAGGCGCCAGCACCGACACAGTACGACGCGCTCCGAAGTGGCAACGCCGGACCTCTTCTGTCCGTTGAAAGCGCGTTCTATCCGCTCTCTCTGCATACTTGGCCAGTCATGACCACCTGCGATCTCATCTTGCCCTGCCGCGACGAGGCCCCGGCCCTCGTGGATCTGCTGCCCCGTGTCCCAGCGGAGTTCTCCGTGATCGTGGTGGACAACGGCTCTTGCGATGACACCGCGGACGTCGCCCGCCGGCTCGGTGCTCTGGTGGTCCAGGAATCAACCCCCGGGTACGGCGCTGCCGTGCACGCCGGCCTCGAGGCCGCCACCGCCGACTTTGTTGCGTTCATGGACGGCGACGGTTCGTTCGATCCCGATGAACTGCTGCCGATGCTGGCCGAGGTTCGCGAGGGTCGCGCGGACATCGCCGTCGGGCGACGGCGCCCGGTGAGTCGCGGGGTTTGGCCCTGGCATGCGCGGGCGGGCAACCGAGTGATCCTGGCGTGGCTGCGCCGTCGGATCGGCACCGATGTCCACGACATCGCTCCGATCCGCCTGTGCCGTCGTGAGGCGCTGCTCGGGCTCGACATCGAGGACCGCCGCTTCGGCTATCCCGTGGAGTTGCTGCAGAAGGCCACCCGGGCCGGGTGGAGATTCTCCGAGCGCGACGTCAGCTACCACCCTCGTGCGGCTGGCACGAAGTCGAAGGTGTCGGGCTCGGTGAGGGGCACCGTGCGCGCGGCCCGTGACTTTTGGAAGGTGCTGGAGAAGTGAAGATGCTCGTTGTGGCCAAGGCCCCCATCTCGGGGCAGGTCAAAACCCGACTGGGAGCCGATATCGGGTTGGATGCCGCCGCCGACCTGGCTGCTGCCGCACTGTTGGACAGCCTAGATGCCTGCACGGCTGCTGTGGGGGCGGAGAAGTGCCACCTCTCGCTGTCTGGTGACCTGTCCAAGGCGGTGCGAGGCCCTGAGATCGAGGCGGCACTGACGTCGTGGACGGTCACCGAGCAACGCGGCTCCGACTTCGCCGAGCGTCTCGTGAACGCTCACCTCGACGCCGGTCCCGGCCTGGTCGTCCAGATCGGCATGGACACCCCGCAGGTCACCGCGGGGAGTCTCATCGCCGCAGGCAAGGACTCGATCGGCTACGACGTGGCGATCGGCCCGGCGCCCGACGGTGGATGGTGGGTGCTGGCGCGTCACGACCCGGAGGTCGCGCGGGTGTTGGCCGGGGTGCCGATGTCCACCCCCACGACGTACGACGACACAGTGGCGGCGTTGCGCGCGGCAGGTCACACTGTCACGCCGACGGCGATCCAGCGCGATGTCGACACCGTCGAGGACGCGGACCTGGTGGCGGCGACCATGGAATCGGGACGCTTCAAGGAGGGATGGACCAACCGATGAACGATCTGGCCGCTCAGACACCCTCGCTCACGCTGCGTGACGACGTTTCCTTCTCCCAGGTTTTCGCTCAGGCGTTGCGAGGTGAGCCCTGCTCGGTGGTCGGTTTGGACGCCGCACCGACGGTGCTGCCGATGGATGAGTGGACCCGGACGGCCGACCGCGACGATCACAGCCTGCTCGCGCTGTGCCACGGACCGACGGTCGACGTCGGCTGTGGTCCGGGACGACTTACCGCTGCGCTGGCAGCACTGGGTCACGTCGTGCTCGGCGTCGATGTCGTCACCGAAGCGGTCGGGCAGACCCGCGGCCGTGGTGTTCTCGCCGTCCGGCGTGATGTCTTTGACACCCTGCCGGGTGAGGGGCGCTGGTATTCGGCGCTGCTTGCGGACGGCAACATCGGGATCGGGGGAGACCCCGCCCGGCTTCTGGGTAGGGTCCGCGAACTCGTGCTGCCCGGCGGCCGCATCGTGGTGGAACTGCAGGCGCCCGGTTCTGGTTTCCGAGTGGGTTCCGTGCGCTTGGAATGTGGGGGAGAGCGCAGCAGGCCGTTCCCGTGGGCCGTGGTTGGGATCGACTCCATTGCCGGATTGGCCGATGAGGTCGGCCTCCACGTGCACAGCACCCACCAACACGGGCAGCGCTGGTCCGCTGTCCTTGAGGCGAACGCCTGATGGCCCTCGCACTGCGACCCCCCACACCGGAGGACTTCACCTCCCGCTTGCGCAGTCCCGCGGTGGCGGCCCGCGTCGGGCTGTGGCTCGGGGTGAGTTTCGGCATCTGTTTCCTGACCGGACTAATCAGCCACTACGCCCAGAACCGCGGACAACCGGTGGCGTTCCCGACCAGCCCGGTCTGGGGGTACCGCGTCACCCAGGGGTTGCACGTCATCAGCGGCATCGTGGCGATCCCGTTGCTTCTGGTGAAGCTGTGGTCGGTCTTCCCCCGACTCTTCGACGCCATCCCGTTCAGAGACGCTCGCGCCCTGATCCTCACCGGTCTCGAACGCGCTTCCATCGCTGTCCTGGTCGCCTCGGCGATCTTCCAACTAGCGACGGGACTGCTCAACACCACTCAGTGGTACCCCTACGAGTTCAGCTTCCGCTCAACCCACTACGCCGTCGCCTGGATCGCCATCGGGGCCCTCATCGTGCACATCGTGGTGAAGCTCCCGATCATCCGAGACGCCCTGGGCGCCGACGTCGACGACACCACGCACGACCGGGACACCGCGACTCAACCCGGCGTCATGTCTCGCCGTGGCCTGTTGCGGTCGACCTGGGCCGCCGCTGGCATCGCAGCGCTGGCCACCGCAGGCAGCACGGTGCCCCTCCTGCGCAACGTCTCGATCTTTGGTTGGCGCACAGGCGATGGACCCCAGGGGCTCCCGGTCAACCGGACAGCGGCCGCGGCTCAGGTGACCATGGCCGACGGCGGTCCTTCGTGGCGACTCGACGTCATCCACGAGGGAGTCACCACGAGTTGGAGTCGTGAGGAGTTGGCGACCCTGCCCCAACGGACCGAGGAGCTTCCGATCGCCTGCGTGGAGGGCTGGAGTGCCAACGCCGAGTGGACCGGCGTACGCCTGCGGGATCTGTTGGACCAGGTCGACGCGCCCCGCGGGAAGGACGTGCTCGTCCGGTCGCTCCAGCGCCGCTTCGCGTTCGGAGTGAGCTTGTTGCAGGACAACTTCGCGGATGACGACCGGACGCTACTCGCCCTGAAACTGAACGGGGAGGAACTCTCTCTCGACCACGGCTACCCGATCCGACTGATCGCGCCCAACCGACCTGGGGTGCTGCAGACTAAGTGGCTGACCTCGGTGGAGGTGCTCTGATGCGGGTCACGCGCGCAGGACTGATGGTTCTCGGCGTCCTCATCGGCGGCTACGGAGCCTGGCTGCTGTGGGAGGGATCGAGCTCCGAGGACCGGATCAGCGCCGGCGTCTGGCTATTGGGTGGCGTCATCGTGCATGACGTGCTGATCAGCGCTGCGGTCATCGGGCTTGGTCTGGTCGCCACGAGACTGCTGCCCGCGGCTGCTCGGGCACCCAGCGCCATCGCCCTGATCATCGTCGGGCCGCTGACCCTGATCGCCCTCCCGATGATGGGCGGCTTCGGAGCCAAGGACGACAACCCCACGTTGCTGGACCGTCCCTACGTCACTAGCTGGGTGGCTCTGCTGGTGTTCTCGGTGGTCCTGGTCATCGTGGCGTCGCTGCTCCGGGCCCGCTCAGGTGACGAAGCCCACGGCGACCCCCACCACGAACCTCGCGACACGCCGCACCACTCCTAGGTTCGAACAGGTGTTCGGGCTAGGGTCTGTCCACAGACAAGGCCGACGCCAAGGTTTTCCCCAGGCTCAAGCAGGGGAGCGAAGACTGTCGGTGGTCCGGCCTAACGTCTGGTGAGACGTAGAAGCACCCCTCGAACTAAGGATAAGAATCATGGCTGGTGGAGATCGGGACAAGGCCCTTGACGCGGCGCTGCTGAACATCGAGAAGCAGTTCGGCAAGGGTTCGGTGATGCGGCTCGGCGACGAGACCCGTGCACCCCTGGAGGTGATCCCGACCGGGTCGATCGCCCTGGACGTGGCCCTCGGACTCGGAGGTCTCCCGCGCGGTCGCGTGGTGGAGATCTACGGCCCGGAGTCCTCCGGAAAGACGACGGTGGCGCTGCACGCGGTCGCCAACGCTCAGGCGGCCGGCGGCATCGTGGCGTTCATCGACGCCGAGCACGCGCTCGATCCGGATTACGCCAAGGCGCTGGGCGTTGACACCGACGCGCTGCTGGTTTCGCAGCCGGACTCCGGTGAGCAGGCCCTTGAGATCGCCGACATGTTGATCCGTTCCGGCGCGTTGTCTCTGATCGTGATCGACTCCGTGGCCGCGCTCGTGCCACGCGCCGAGATCGAGG
>CBDTZB010000021.1:0-12801 GCA_965364795.1 uncultured Nocardioides sp. | reverse complement strand
ACCACGTCGACGAGGTGCTGACGGTGTCCGAGGAGTCGATGTCCCAGGCCCTGCTGGCCCTTGTGGAACGCGCCAAGATGGTCGTCGAACCGGCCGGAGCAGCGGCGGTCGCGGCGATGATGGATCATCCGACGGCTTTCGAGACCCCTGCTGTGGCGGTGCTGTCGGGCGGCAACATCGACCCGTTGCTGCTGGCGAAGGTGATTCGCCACGGGATGGCGGCCGGCGGCCGCTACCTCGGCCTCCACGTGATGATTCCCGACGTTCCCGGCGGCTTGGCCACGTTGCTGGCCGAGGTCAGCGCGTCAGGTGCCAACGTGCTGGAGATCGTGCACGACCGGAACTCGGCGACGCTGCCCCTTGATGAGGTGGAGGTGCAACTGCAACTGGAAACCCGCGGCGAGCCGCACGCCGAACTGGTCCGGGCGCGACTGTTGGACCGCGGGTACCGACTGACCTGAGCCACCAGGAGCGGCTCACCTCAGTCGGCCCGTCACTTCGGGTCGGCTGAGGTCAGCCCGAGTACGGCTTCGCGTTGAGGATCTGGACCTTCTGGGCCTTGCCGTTGACCTCGTAGGAGACCGTGTCACCCTTCTTGGCGCCCAGGATGGCCCTCCCGAGAGGGGACTGCGGGGAGTAGACCTTCAGGCTGTCGTCATCGTCGTCAGCGATCTCGCGGGCGCCGAGGAGGAACGACTCAGCCTCGTCGTCGCTGTCTTCAGCGAACTTGTAGGTCACCAACATGCCGGGCTCGACGATCCCGTCGTCGGGAGGGGTCTCGCCGACCTCCGCGCGGCGCAGCATGTCCTCGAGCTGGATGATGCGGGCCTCGATCTGACCCTGCTCGTCCTTGGCCGAGTGGTAGCCGCCGTTCTCCTTCAGGTCGCCCTCGTCACGCGCAGCGCTGATGCGCTCGATGATCTCCGCCCGGCGAGGACCCTTCAGGTCCTCCAGCTCGGCGTGGAGTTTGTCGTGAGCGCCCTGGGTCAACCAGATGGTGTTCTTGTCGGACGACTGGGTCATGGGGAACTCCTGGTGGCTGCGTAGCGAGAATCGAAGGATGGGGAGGTGGAGAAGGCAAAACCGAACCGCGACCGGAGAGAACCGATCAGGCGGCGATGCGTCAACTGTTCCGAGCGACGCCGCGGCGGTGACGCGTTAATCCGCCTAAGGCGGGCCGCACCGGGACGATCAGATGGGTGAGTCTAACAACCAACCGGGTTTGGCGCAGTTCAGCGCGGCCGAGGCTGGCCGTCGGCGGTGCAGCCGATGTTCTCGATGGAGGTCGCGCGGCGCTCGGTGCGCACGGTGTGGGTCATCATCCCGGTCGTGGCCTCGGGCGGAGTGAAGTTGAGTTCACCCACCACCGAGTGGTCCTCAGCGAAGGCCCTCAGAAGGCAGGTCGCCTCTACGGACGGGTCTTTGAAGCGCAGGGCGACCTCGGCGGTCACCGAGTGCTCGTCGAGGACCTTGAAGTTGATCAACTCCGACTGAACCTCAGGGGTCGAGTGGTCCCAAGCGGTCCAACCGAGCCACGTGCCTGACACCAGAGCGACGGCGACCGAGGTCGCGATCAGGGCGCGCCGGCGCCAGGGGGCAGGTGCGCCGTACCTGTCGGCGAGGATGTCGGTGGAGGCCACGGCCCTAGCGTGACATCTGGGTGGTCGTGAGGACCAATAACCGGTCAGCCCCGCTCTGGGGAGTGAGTTGGCCTGAGACCTACGATGAGGTCTATGCCGCCATACCCCACCCCTACGTCGAGCCGCCCCGAGGGCATCGCCCCGAAGTCCGGCTACCGGCTCATGCACGTCCATGCGCACCCGGACGATGAGTCCAGCAAAGGCGCCGCGTCGACGGCGAAGTACGTCGCGGAGGGCGTCGAGGTCCACGTCGTGACGTGCACGGGTGGTGAGCGGGGTTCGATCCTGAATCCCAAGATGGACCGTCCCGATGTGCTGAACAACATCGCCGAGGTCAGGCGCCAGGAGATGGAGCGGGCCCGAGACATCCTCGGTATTCGCCAGGAGTGGCTCGGTTTCGTGGATTCCGGCTGGCCCGATGGTGATCCCAAGCCGCCACTGCCCGACGGTTGCTTCGGTCTGGTCCCTTTGGAGGAGGCCACCGAACGTCTCGTGCGCATCATGCGAGAGGTCAAGCCGCACGTCGTCACGACCTACGACGAGCGAGGTGGTTATCCCCACCCCGATCACATCCGCTGCCACGAGATCAGCGTGGCGGCCTTCGAGGCGGCGGGCGATCCTGAGCGTTTTCCCGAGGCCGGCGAGCCGTGGCAGCCGCTGAAGTTGTACTACCACCACTCCTTCAACCGTCCGAGGATGCAAGCCATCCATGACGCGATGGTGGAGCACGATCTGGAGTCTCCGTGGGCCGAACGGCTCGAGACGTGGAAGCGAGAGCCCGACTGGGATGCACGGATCACCACCAGGGTTCCGTGCGGTGACTTCTTCGGTGTTCGAGATCAGGCGCTCATGGCACACGCCACCCAGATTGACCCGGATGGCTTCTGGTTTGCCATCCCGCGCGAGCTTCAGGTGAAGGTCTGGCCCACTGAGGATTACGAACTGGTGACCAGTCACGTGGACTGCTCGACTCCGGAGGACGACCTGTTCGCGGGGATCGAGCCCCCGGTTTCGGATGACCTGAGAGGATGAGGGCATGTTCTTCGACCTGATCCTGCTGGTGACTGACGTTCCCGAGACCGACATCGATCCCAATGACGTCGTCGCAGGGTGGACCGCCTTCGCCATCTTCGGTCTGCTGATCCTGGCCGTAGCGGTCTTGGGCTTCAGCCTGACCAAGCGACTGAAGAACGTGGAGAAGGCAGAGGGAGCCGGCTTGTACGACCCCTCGACCAAGAAGAAGCGGACCACCGTCCCGTTTGCCACCGACGACGACCCCACCAACGACGCATCTCGCTGAGTATCGCCATCTTGACCCGTATGCAGCGCCGCGCCCGGATCTCCGTGACACTTGTTGTCTCGGTGCTGGCGACTGGTGCCGCCGTGGGGCTGGGGACGGTGGCGGTGCCGATCGCGCCCGTCCCGATGAAGGTGCAGGCCGCGGTGCCAGCAGAAGTGGTGACCAGCCTCGCCGTTAAGGGACGACCGGGGCCGGTGTCACGCTCGTTGACGACCACCCTCGCCCTGACCGAGAAGCCGCAGACGGCTCTTCGCGCAGCAGCGCAGACACCGGTGAAGCGGAAGCAGAGCAAACCCTCGACCGACTTGTCGCCGAGTCTGCCTAGGCTCCCGGCATACCGGCTGCTGAAGTCTGGTGCCGCGCTGGAGGAGCTGCCGAAGGGCCCTGTCCCCGGTGACCCCTTCACGTTCGGGATCGGAACCCTCAATATCCTCGGCAGTCAGCACCGCGGTGGCGGCACCAGCCGTGCAGCCGCGCTGGCGGGGGCGATCCAGGGACGCGGTGTCGATCTTGTGGGCCTGCAAGAGGTGCAACGCGACCAGTTGGGCGTGCTTCAGTCGCGGTTGGGTGGCTACACCGTCTGGCCGGGTCTCGCCCTGGGGAATCAGGGTGTCCGCCTCCAGATCGCCTGGCGCGATGCAATCTTCGAGTTGCGCGACACCGGTTCGATCACCACGACCTTCGATCACCAGCAGCGCCCGATCCCCTATGTGTTGTTGCGTCACCGGGTGACCCAGGGGGAGTTCTACGTCATCGACATCCACAACTCCCCGCGCGGCCAGGAAGCAGATCGGGACTCGGCCACCGGCCAGCAGATCGCGCTGATCCGCCAACTACAGGAAACCGGTAAGACGGTATTCATCCTGGGCGACACCAACGAGAAGACTGAGTTCTTCTGCAGGGTGGCTGCCTCGACGGGGATGGTCGCCTCCAACGGAGGAACCGCGGCCGGTGGTGGCTGCAGCGTGGGAGCCGGGCCGATCAAGATCGACTGGATCCTTGGTGCTGGCCGGATCAGCTTCTTCAATCACGTCGTGGACTACAACCCGCCGGTCCGCACCGCGACCGACCACGCCTTCGTCCACGCCGACGTCACGGTGACGCCGATGATCAGCCCCGGAGATTCCTGAACCTTCGCAAAGATGGTTGACATCTGTACTGGCGGGTACTGTCTTCGAGGATCTGCCGCAGGGGCAGAGTCCAGACACTGACGCACAGCCGTCAGGAAGGTGGTTTCTCATGGGATACGGAGCAGGCGGATTTCTCCTGGTCGTAGGGCTCATTCTTGCTCTCGCGGTGCAGGACGCTGTCGACGCCGTCGACCTCACCATGGTCGGTTGGATCATGGCCGCTGTCGGCGCAGTGATGATCGTCCTGACCGCAGTGACCCTGAACCGGGGCGGCCGCAGTGGCACGGTGCAGACCACCACCCACCCCGACGGCTCCCAGACGACCACGGAGCGCCGGGACAACCCCCCGGTTGTCTGAGTCTCGAGAGAATTAAGCGACCCGTCGGATGACCGACGAAACTCACGGCTCTGACGGGCTCGAGGTCACGCAACATGTTGACGTGGCCGCTCTTTTCGACCCTGCGGCCACCGTGCTTGACGAGGGCTCGGTGGTCGCAGGCGGTCGTTACCGCATCGAAGAACTGATCGGCCGAGGCGGGATGGCCGAGGTCTACCGGGCCACCGACACCGTGCTGGACCGCAAGGTAGCGGTCAAGGTCATGCACGACGGCGTACGAGATGAGACCGCGGAGTTCCGCTTCGCCGAAGAGGCACGTGTCCTCGGGGGATTGACACACCCAGGTCTGGTGACGGTGCATGACGCCGGCACCTCAGGCGGGCGCCCCTACATCGTCATGGAACTGGTCAACGGACAATCGCTGGCCGACGTCATGATCGAACGGCGCTTCGATGAGGCTGAGGCCTCCGCCATCGTTGCCGGGGTGGCTGAGGCGCTGTGCGCCGTACACGAGATCAACGTGATCCACCGAGACGTCAAGCCAGCGAACATCCTCCTTGATGCCGATGGAGCTCCGATGCTCAGCGACTTCGGGATCGCCCGGATCGCCAGCGAGGTCGGTCAACACACCGCTACCGGGGCAGCGATCGGAACGGTCAGCTATCTGGCACCCGAGCAGGTGGGCAACGGTGAAGCGACCACCGCGATCGACATCTACGCGCTGGGGCTGGTGTTGCTTGAGCTGCTCACCGGTGTCAAGGCGTTCACCGGCACCGTGGCGGAGGCGGCGGTCGCTCGGCTCGTAGGCGGACTGGAGATCCCCCAGTGGCTTTCGCCATCCCTTCGGGAGCTGATTGCCTCGATGACCGCTTTGGAGCACACCGAGCGGCCCACGGCTGAAGCGGTGGGGATTGCCCTGCGTGCGCAGGTAGCCCCCGCTCAAGAGGCCACCACCGACCTGCCGGGGAAGCGCAGGCGGTCTAAGCATGCTGGCCCTCGCCGCGGCCGGAAGCGCCTAGCTGGGCTGCTCTTCTCCATCGTCGTGCTGAGCCTCCTGATCAGTCGCCTCGTCTGAGCGGGGGTATCGGCCGTCCCACCGCATCGGGGGTGGCTCGTCCGGCTCGTGGCTCGAACCTTGAACCACCGATTGGCTAGGTTCATCCCATGACCTCCACGGCGCAAGGCCCCTCAGGTGATGTTTCTTTCCCCGGAGCGCTCGGCGAACAGATCTACGGAACGGTGGATCGGCCCTCCGGCCCGGTCCATGCCACTGCGCTGTTCGCCCACTGCTTCACCTGCAGCCGCGAGTCGCACGCCGCCTCGCGCATCTCCAAGGCGCTCGCGGATCGTGGCATCGCCGTTCTCAGGTTCGACTTCACCGGGCTCGGCTCGTCCGAGGGGGAGTTCGCCGACACCTCGTTCACCAGCAACATCGGCGACCTCGTCGCGGCCGCCCAGTGGTTGGAGCGGGAGATCTCCGCTCCTCGGTTGTTGGTGGGTCACTCCTTGGGCGGTGCCGCGGTGATCGCAGCCGCGGGGCAGTTGCCCGAGGTTCGAGCCGTGGCGGTGCTGGGGGCGCCTGCCAGTCCGGAGCACGTCACCCACATCATCAGCGGGCTCGACGATGCTGAGCAGTCCGAGGCTGACGAGGACCCGGTGGTGTCGGTCGACATCGGCGGTCGTCCCTTCAAGCTGCGCCGATCGTTCCTGACCGACATCCGCGCGGCCGACCAGGAGAAGCGGATCGCTGACCTACGCCGTCCGCTGCTGGTGATGCACTCGCCGATGGACCAGACCGTCGGGGTCGACAACGCCCGCGAGATCTTTGACCACGCCCGTCACCCCAAGTCGTTCATCGCGCTCGACGGAGCCGACCACCTGCTCACCAACCGCCAGGACGCGTCGTACGCCGCTGGGCTTATCTCGGCCTGGGCGTCGAAGTATGTCGATCTGCCCGACACCGAACTCGTCGGGGAGGCTGCTGGGTCGCAGATCAAGAAGCTCGGCGAGGCCCCAGATAAGGGCGTGTTGCTCACCGAGGTGAATCCTGAGAAGTTCACCCACCAGGCCGAAACCACCGAACACGCGTGGCTGATCGACGAGCCCGAGGCAATGGGCGGAGACAATCTCGGTCCCAACCCCTATGAACAACTGCTCTCGGGCCTGGGAGCGTGCACGTCGATGACGATGCGGATGTACGCCCGCCGCAAGGGCTGGGAGTACGGCGCCACCACCGTCGCCGTGACCCACAACCGGGTGCACGCCAAGGATTGTGAGTCCTGTGAGTACGAATCGGGAATGATCGACGTGATGCACCGGGAGATCACTCTCGATCCGAAACTTCCTGACGAGCAACGCGAGGCGCTGCTGAAGATCGCTGACAAGTGTCCGGTTCATCGAACCCTCACCGGACAGATCGAGGTCACCACCACGGCGATCTGAGTCGCTGCCCGGGCGCGGGTTGTCCACGCCCGTGGGTCACCCCCTGACAGGGTGACCGGCCCCGGAGTAGGTTCGGCGCATGGGAGCACAAGGTAGTGATACCTACGACTACGTCATTGTTGGAGCCGGTAGTTCAGGAGCCGTGCTTGCGGCTCGTCTGAGCGAGGATCCCGGCACCAGTGTTCTGCTCTTGGAAGCCGGGGGTGAGGCCGAGGCCGACGAGATCAGCATCCCGGCCGCCTTCCCCTCGCTGTTCAAGACCAAGTGGGACTGGAACTACTCCACCACCGAGCAGAAGCAGTTGCACAGCCGGCGCGCCTATTGGCCGCGGATGAAGGCACTGGGCGGTTGTTCGTCGATGAACGCGATGATCTACATCCGCGGCAATCACGCCGACTACGACTCGTGGCGAGACCAGTACGGCGCCGCAGGGTGGGGCATGGACGATGTGCTGCCCTACTTCATCAAGTCGGAGGCCAACACCCGTCTGGGCAGTCCCTGGCACGGCGTCGATGGACCTCAGCACGTCGAGGACCGCGGCTACACCCACGAGTTGAGCCATGCCTTCGTGCAGAGCGCAGTCAGTTCCGGACTCAAGCTCAGCGACGACTTCAACGGTGCTGAGCAGGAGGGGGCCGGGCTCTACCAAGTCACCTGCAAGTCGGGGCGCCGCTGGTCGACCAACGAGGGCTACCTCAAGCCGGCCCGCTCGCGCACCAACTTGACGGTCACGACCGGTGCTTTTGCCACCGGCATCGTGGTCGAAGGCGAGCGCGCTACCGGCGTCACCTTCCGACAGGGCGGCTCGGTGCACACCGTTTCAGCCACCCGGGAGGTGCTCCTGGCTGGTGGTGCCATCAACTCCCCGCAACTGCTCATGCTCTCGGGTATCGGACCGCGCAACCATCTCGCCGAAGTGGGAGTGGACACGAAGGTCGACCTAGCCGGAGTGGGCAGCAACCTGCAGGACCATCCTGTTGTGCCGATGCTGTGGCACACCCGGGGCACCACCGACCTGTCCGAACTCAACAACCTCGTGAACTTTGTGAAGTGGAAGGCCAAGGGGGCCGGTCCGCTCTCCTCGAACGTGGGGGAGGCAGGAGCGTTCTTCCGCACTCGTGAGGGTCTGGCCGCGCCGGACCTGCAGATCCACGCTGCGCCGGCGGGTTTCTACGACAACGGGTTCCACGAACCGACGAGCCGGATGTTCGCCGCTGCTCCGACGCTCGTCTCGGTGGCGAGCCGCGGCTCCATCAGGCTCCGGTCCACCGACCCGACCTGGCACCCAGCGATTGATGCGGCGTACCTGGAGGACCAGACGGACCTCGATGCGCTGCTGGCGGGCTCGCGCCGAACGTGGGACATCTGCCAGAACGGCGCGGTCAGTGAGTTCCTCGACCGACCCTTCCACCTGCCCAACGACCCGACCGACGACGACTTCATCGAGCACATCCGAAACTGGGCGCAAACGCTGTATCACCCCACCTCGACCTGTGCCATGGGCAGCGGCGAGGACGCCGTCGTGGATGCCTCCCTCAAAGTCCGGGGCGTCGATGGCCTTCGAGTCGTCGATGCGTCCGTTATGCCTGCCGTCCCGCGCGGCAACACCAATGCCCCGACCATCATGATCGGCGAGAAGATCGCCGACGAGATCAGGAAGTCACGATGACTGCTGTAGACAACCGCCCTGACGCCGCCATTGCCGCGCCCAAGGACACCGTGAACCAGGCCGGCACCACCTTCGACTCGATCAACCCTTCGACCGGAGATGTCGTTGCTACCCACCCGATCCACACCGAGGAGGAGGTGCGCGCCGCCGTCGCCCGCGCCCAGACCGAGGCCATGTGGTGGTCGCGGCTGACCTTTGACGAGCGTGCCGAGCACCTCAACACCTGGAAGTCGGTGATCACCCGGCGGATCGCGCAACTCGCGGATGTGGTGCACCAGGAGATGGGGAAGCCGCACGCGGACGCTGTTCTGGAGGCCGCGCTGGCCATCGATCACATCGCATGGGCGGCGGGCAACGCGAAGAAGACCCTAGGACGTCGCAAGATGTCCTCCGGTCTGCTCATGGCCAACCAAGCCGCGACCCTCGAGTACGCCCCCCTGGGCGTGGTCGGTGTCATCGGGCCGTGGAACTACCCCGTCTTCACTCCGATGGGTTCGATCACCTACGCCCTCGCTGGCGGCAACGCCGTGGTCTTCAAGCCCAGCGAATACACCCCCGGGGTCGGCGAATGGCTGGCCGACACGTTCAACGAAGCCGTAGGTCGCCCGGTCCTCTCGGTCATCACCGGCCTCGGTGAGACCGGAGCAGCGCTGTGCAACGCGGGTGTCAACAAGGTGGCGTTCACCGGATCGACCGCCACCGGCAAGCGCGTCATGGCGGCCTGTGCGGAGACGCTGACCCCCGTCGTCATCGAGGCCGGCGGCAAGGATGCCGTGATCGTGGACGTCGACGCTGACATCGATGCCGCCGCCGACGCTGCCGTGTGGGGAGCACTGGCCAACGCCGGACAGACCTGCATCGGAGTCGAGCGGGTCTACGTGCACGAGAAGGTGTACGACCAGTTTGTCGCCGCGGTAACCGAGAAGTCCAAAGATCTGTCGGCGACCAACGACCCGTCCTCCAAGATCGGTCCCATCACCATGCCCAGCCAGGTCGGCGTGATCCGCAGCCACATCCAGGACGCTCTGGATCACGGCGGCCGCGCCATCGTCGGCGGTATCGACGGGGTGGGGGACCGGTTCGTGCAGCCCACCATTCTGGTCGATGTCCCCGAGGACTCCATTGCGGTGACCCAGGAGACCTTCGGGCCAACGATGACCATCGCGAAGGTCCGCGACATGGAGGAGGCGATCGCCCTGACCAATGCCACGGTCTACGGGCTGGGCAACACGGTCTTCTCCAAGAAGCGCGGTATCGAGATTGCCAGCAAGGTCCGCTCCGGCATGACCGCGGTGAACTCGGTCATCTCCTTTGCCGGTATCCCAAGTCTGCCCTTCGGTGGTGTGGGTGACTCTGGCTTCGGGCGCATCCACGGCGAGGACGGACTGCGCGAGTTCTGCTACTCCAAGGCAATCGCGCGTCAGAAGTTCAAGCCCCTCATGGCACTGACCTCCTTCAAGCGAACCGAGAAGGAAGACACCATGCTGGCCACGGTGATGACGCTGCTGCACGGAGGCAAGGGCACGATCAAGGACTGATCTCCGGTCGGTCACCGACCGAGGCGAGCACGGGTCAACCGGACGAGGTCAAAAACTCAGTGATGAGCGCGTTGACCTGGTCCGGTTGCTCGAGTTGCAGGAAGTGGCCGGCGTTGGCCACGCCGACGCTGGAGGCCGAGGCCGGCAGCGAGGATTGGGCGCGCCGGGAGAGCTCCGGTTGGAGGCAGCCGTCCTGGAGCCCGTAGAGCTGAAGGCTGGGGACAATCGGAATTCCGCTCCAGGTCGAGTGCCAGTCGCGGTAGCGCTCGGGAACGGTCCAGAAGCGGGGGAGTGCGCGGTAGTAGCCGAAGGCTGCTCGGCGGTGGGCAGGGTTCCCCATGGATTCCGCGAGATGGGCCAGGTCCGTCGTGGCGTCGTACCCGGGTGACCAGTCTTGCCACAGCCGGCGCACGAGCCGGTCGAAGGATCGCTCTGGTAGGACCGGAAGTTGGTTGAACAGGGTGTACCAGGAGTTTCGGAGCTGACCGGGCAGCATTCGCACGAAGCCCTGCACGTCGGGTTGCGTCGCCGAGATCGACTCGAGAGGTGGCACGGCCAGTGCCACGATTGCCCGGTAGGGGTTTTCGGGGTGAGCGCCCAGCCCGTTTGCCGTGATCGCTCCCCAGTCGTGTCCGATCAGCACCGACCGCTCGTCGCCGCCGAGGACTCGGTGCAGTTCGGCGGCATCGGCCATGAGCGCACCGACCTGGAAGCAACGGTCGGTCGGGATGTCCGACGGCGCGTAGCCGCGGGTGAAGGGTGCGACGACCCGGTAGCCTCGCTCGGCGAGGTGCGGTCCGAGGTGGCGCCAGGTCCAGGCGGTGTCGGGGAAACCGTGGAGGGCGACGACCAGCGGACCGTCGGCGGGGCCCCAGCTCAGGGCCGAGAGTCGGACGTCGGCCAAGGGGAGTTCGAGAATCCCGGGGGCAACCTCCACGGTCGGACTACTTGCTCTGCTCAGCGACCTTGCGCCGGACCATGTCCATGTCGAGCCCCTGGACGCCGCTGATCACCTTCTCCAGCGACGCGGCGGGCAGCGCCCCGGGCTGGGAGAAGACGAGGATGCCGTCACGGAAGGCCATCAGGGTGGGGATGGACTGGATGCCGGCGGAGCCGGCGAGTTCTTGCTGCTCTTCGGTGTTCACCGAACCGAAGGCGACGTCGGGGTGGGCCTCGGAGGCCGCCTCGTACGTCGGCGCGAACTGTAGGCACGGGCCGCACCAGCTCGCCCAGAAGTCGACGAGCAGGATGCCGCCCGCCTCGACGTGCTCGTTGAAGTTTTCTTGAGTCAGTTCGATCGTGGCCATGGAGCAACGGTAACCCGCGACCCCAGCCGTTGGTCAGACGGTTTCGTTCTCGCCGTCGACCAGGGCAACGAGAGCAGACCCATCCAGACGGAAGGTCGTCCAACCCTCTTGGGGCACAGCCCCGAGGCTTTTGTAGAAGGCGATGGACGGAGCGTTCCAGTCCAACACCCACCACTCGACGCGGCGATACCCTCGCTCGACCGCTATCTGCGCGAGTCGAGCGAGGAGAGCGCGGCCCAGTCCGGTGCCACGGTGTTCGGGGAGCACAAAGAGGTCTTCGAGCCACAGCCCGTTTCGACCGGTCCAGGTGGAGAAGGTGACGTACCAGACCGCTATGCCGATGACTTCGCCGTCGACCACCGCAACCTCGCAGTGGGTGGTGGGCGTGCCCAGATCGGGGAACAGGACGTGGTGGAAGTCCATCGCAGTGGCTTGGACGGCCTCAGGCTCGCGCTCGTAGGCTGCGAGGGCGTGGACGAGTTCCAGGATGCGGGGCACACCGGAGGGACGCGCCTCGCGGATGGTTGCCGTGGGCCTCAACGCAGTGCGTAGGTGGCCATGGAGATCCCTACGTAGTGGGTGGCGAAGGCGAGGATGGTGAAGCTGTGGAACACCTCGTGGAAACCGAACCACTGCGGGGACGGGTTGGGCTTCTTCAGGCCGTAAACGATCCCGCCAGCGGTGTAGAGGGCTCCGCCGATCGCGATGAGGATCAGAACTGAGATCCCGACGCTGGTCCCAAGACGGGTGTTTGCCCCATCGATAAAGCCCGGGATGAAGAAGACCGCGGCCCAGCCGAGACCCATGTAGAGAGGTGTGTAGAGCCATCGAGGAGCATCGGTCCACAACACGCGGAAGAGCACGCCGAGCAGGGCACAGGCCCAGACGGTCGTCAGGAGAACCACCCGCTGGGTGCCATCCAGCAGCATCAGCGTCAGCGGCGTGTAGGAGCCCGCGATCAGGATGAAGATGTTGGCGTGATCGAACCGGCGCAAGAAAACCCATGTCTTGGGCGACCAGGTTCCGGTGTGGTAGATCGCCGACACGCCGAAGAGGAGAAGCGCACTTCCGGCGAAAACCGCGGACCCGGCGCGAGTGGTGGCGCTGGGTGAAAGCACGACGAGAACGATGCCGCCGGCGAGAGCCAACGGGGTCAACCCGAAGTGCAGCCAACCGCGCATCTTGGGCTTGATCTCCGCCATTTTGTCCGCAATTGCGTCGGACACTGATTCAAATCCCGAGCGCAACGATTCGTTCGCCTGATCCATTGCCTTGTTCATGGCGCAACCTTAACCGTCGTTCTTGAACGCCGAGCGGAAACGCGGTGAACCTCACTCGCACATCGTCGAGCCGAAAGCCTCTAGGATCATCCGGTGGGTGACTGGAAGCACGCAGTACGACGGGTGCTCTATCCGGCGTACGAGGCACGAGTGGTGCG
>CBDTZB010000020.1:0-12862 GCA_965364795.1 uncultured Nocardioides sp. | reverse complement strand
TGCGGGGGTTTTCGCTTTTCACTGAGCGCCAACTGAGCGCCACACGTCCGGCAACGGGACTCAGATGGACGTTGCAGGACCTGCGGTGGCGGCCACGGAACGTGGCGGGCAAGGTCGGACATGGACCTGGAACTGGCCTTCGAAGCGGGCGATCTGGCGACTGGATGCGGCGCCCACAAGACTTCGTGGGAGGCAGTCATGTCGATGAAGGCCCCCGGGGAGCTCTGGAAGGTGATCGCCGAGTCGGATCGCGCCCGGTTCTGGGGGACACTACGTCTTGGACACCAGCTGTGCGTGGGCTGCTTTGGGGGCTCGTCAGTGTCGTAGGCTCGGGCGGAAACTGACCGAGCTCTGGACTGCCCGGTCCGGTCAACAGCTGGGCCCCTGAGAAGCCGATCCACCGAGATCGACACGGTGTACGTCGCGGGCGGGACCGCCCGGGTGAGTAGCTCGGTGTTTGACGAGATCGCGGGGGCCCTCGGATGCGAAGCAAAGCTGACACTTCTTGGCTGGTCGGCGCAATCCTGCTGTGCTGCCTCACGCTCGTGGGCGCAGCCTCGGAGGAGGCCGTCAGCTTCGAGGTCGTGGCCCGCGGCAGCGGCCGTGTTGACGCCGACGTGGTGTTCGTTGCGGACACGCAGGCGGACCTTGATGTCGGTTTCCGGGAGGTCGGCAAAGACCCGCCGGACGATCGGCTCGTCGACTTCGATCGAAGCACGGCGTTCGGATGGAACTTGGGGACCGGCGGTTGCAGCTTTCTCACGGAAGCTGTGGAGGTGTCGGGTCAGGTCGTCACGCTGGTGATTGACATCCGATTGGACGAGCCGCAGTGCCCAGCCATCGACCGGAGCTACTTCCAGTTGCTGGTTGTGGCGCCCGATGTGCTGCCGGCTGGCGTCGTCCAGCTCAGGGCCGTTAGTCTCGACCGTGAGCTCATGGCGCAGCGCGAGGTGCGGCTTGGGCGGGAGTTGCCGAGCACGGGTGGTCGTGAGCGGTTGCAGCAGGTTGGTGTCGGACTTGCGTTGGTCGGACTGCTTGGTCGGCGACGTCGTCGGTGACGACGCCGCTCTGGCGATGACGACCGGTTAGCCGTCCGCTCGGTGGCTTCCCACGATTGTGTATGACAGGGCGCCGAACTGGCACCAGGTCATCAGGTTGGACCAGTTCGGCTGTTGAGCGCGGAGCCGGGATCACGCGGCGTCAGTGTCGGAGGTACGCGAACGGGAGTCGTCCGTGGAGGTGTTCGAACTGGGCGAGCATGGCTGACTCGACCTCGGCTGCGACGCCTTCGACGGGCTTCCACATGATGTCGAGATCGGTGTGGTCGGCGAGCTGCCAGATGAGCCGGCCGCCCCAGTGGCCGACGGGCTGACCGCGCCCGAAGTCGATGTACTGCTGGATGCGTTGTCGGAGTCGGTTGGCTTTGCCGATGTAGACGCACCGGCTCGACGCGACCCACTGGTCGGTGAGCTGTGACGGGTCCACGGTGGGGTTGCGGTCCTTGAACCACCCGGCGGGGCTTTCGGGGAGGAAGGCGACTGGCTGATCGGTGTCGCGGAGCACCACGTAGACACCGGCGTTGTCGGGCAGCGCGCTGGCGTCGAGCCGACCATCATCGTGCTCGGCGAAGCCCCGTCAGAGCACCTCCACTACTATCCCCGGGTTCACCACCCAGGGGGCTCAGGTTAGAGTCGCCGGCACGCGCACATGGCCATTGACAGCAGGTCAATCTGGGCTAGGCTTCCCCAACGCCAACCGGGGTCGTCTGAAGTGTTCTTGCGCAGGACTGCCATCGCGTCACTTGCCATTCTGTCCATGCTGGTCACGTCAACGCCAGCGTCGGCTGGCTACTCGACGTTGTTGGTTCAAGGCACCTTTGAGACGCGCTGGTTCGAGGCGGACGTCGGCGAGACGGGACCGGCCGCGCAGTTGCCTTGCGGTCAGCGTTCAGAAGGTTACCCAACGCGCTACCTCGCGTGCCAGACGACAGTTGTTACCTTCCCGGCGAATCCGAACGACAGCACGGACACGTTCCCTGCCGAGTGGATGCCGTCACTTGAGGCCGCCATTGCTGGGCTAAATTCTTCGAGTTTCGGCGACCAAGCTGTCACTCGGAGTCCGGACTTCCCAGCGATAGTCCCGACCACGGGGCAACTCTTCAACCTGCGGTTCGCGGGATCATGCCCCGCCTGTCGGCCGGCGATCGGTTCGATCTCAGTACGGCCGGTCGCACTGCCCTGTGGGGCTAACGATTGCACGCTGGGGAAGATTGACCCCCACGTTGGTGGCGTCCGTGAGGGGCGGTACGCGAAGATTGCCCATTCAAATGTGTACTTGAATTCGCGGGCACCGCATGACCTGACGGTGATCGGGCCGTCCTTGAATCCGCCGGCTTCGCTGGCGACGACAATCCTCCATGAGTTGGGTCATTCTCTTGGCTTAGCTCACCCAACCAAGTTCGGCGGGGAGGTCATGCAGGCCTGTGCCGGGGAGCGCCACCTTGTGTACACGGACGACGACGTTGATGGCCTTGAACGGTTGTATGGGCATACATCACGAGGGCGGTCCTTCGCGACCGGTTGCTAGACGGAGGATCCCTCGGACGAGGCAAGGGGAATGACCATGGACAAGACCGGACGATCGCGACTCCAAACCGGGTTGGTTACGCTGGCCCTGGTGGCTACTGCAGCGTGTGGAGGAGATGAATCGGCAGCAGTTGCTCCTGCGGCCGACGTCATCGTCGCCGGCCCAAGTTCCGGACAACGGACACTCGCCGGCGATTTCGGCAGCGATCCGGCGGCCTGGCTGCAGGGGCTTGCTGGCGACCCACAACAGCTTGGCTTCGTAACAGTCGAGGTCGTTTCTTTTGACGGTCGCGCTCAATGGACACGGCCGCCGACGAATGACCTCGAGGCGACGGTCACTGCAGGCGAGGACGTGATTCTCGGCATCGTAGACCGCTACTCTCTCAGAGTAGAGGGTTTTCTCGGCGGTTCAAATCCGGGCTATGAGGGCGGAGACGTCTTCGGTGCAAACTTCTTGGTTGACGGGGACATTGACCGTCTTGCGGTCGGGAATCGGTACGCCCTCTTGATCGCGGATTATGGTGAGGATCTCTACTACGGGGCTTTCGATCACACGAACTACCTCGATACTGGAGTCGGGCCGTCGGTAGTTGCGCTCGGTGGCTCACAGTCGAGCCGATCGGTCGATGCTCTAGTCCGTTTTTCGGTGTTGGGTCCGTTCGTGGAGGCGCTCGACTTCTCGGTGGAGGAGTTTTCTACCTTGGCAGATACTTTGGGTCGAGGCCGATGAGATCGGTAGTGTTGGCGCATTGGGTGTAGCGTCACGGCAGCTCGATAGGGTCTGAGGGTGCGCTTGCAACATGCGTGAACTGCGACATGGGGAGCACCTCCGCGGGGTGAGGTTCGAACCGAAGTGAGGTCTGTGGGTGGTTCTCGCGGGTACCTTTTTCACGGGCCAGGGGCGGCTTTTTTGGCAGGACGATACAGCCCGCCATTAGGGACGCACCCGCTGCCGCTCGCTGGCCTCGGCGTTCTGTTGCCTCCGGGCGGGTCGGACGTAGGGGCCCATTTGGCTGTCAGGACGGCGGAGATCGGCAGCGTAGGTCGCCACGCTCCTGTGCGGCGCCCGTCTCACCTGTTGACGTTCGAGAGCTGTCCTCTCAGGGCCACCCAACGCCGTGCGGCCACGACCGTGATCGCCTCGGACGAACCGCTACGGGCGTGGCTGCGCAAGTGGGCCGCGAAGCACCCACGCTGGGATCGAGGGCCCCACGATCGCTGGCGCCTGGTTGTGTGTATGACGGCCCAAGGGCGCCGACGATGGCGGGGACGCGCGGCGAGTTCAACCGGTCATCGCGACAGCTGCAGTGTAGAGATCGTTGGCGCAGCGCCACCCGAGTACACGTCGCGGGATCATGTTGATCCGTAGCTCGATCGCGCGGAGACGGTCTGGGGTGAACCGACGCAGGTCGGTGCCCTTGCCCACGTAGCGCCGTAGCAGCGCGTTGCCGTTCTCGTTGGTGGGCCGCTGCCAGGGCGAGTGCGGGTCCGCGAAGTACACCTCGATCTGGCACAACCGTTGCAGCATCCGCCAGCGGGCCATCTCGCGGCCACGGTCCCACGTCAGCGTGCGCCGCAGCCCGGCCGTGATCCGGTCGCAGATCTCGACCAACCCCGCAAGGGTGTCCTCGGCGGTGTAGCCGTTGGGCAGATCCGCCACCCACAGATGTCGTGACGCCCGATCGAACACCGTGACCATCGCAGACTGGCCGCTCTTCCCGATGATCAGATCGCCCTCGAGATGGCCGACCTCGGTGCGTGCCAACGCGATCGCGGGCCGGTCATGGATCGTGACAACGATCCCCAACGGGCTCCCAGCCCCAGGTTGGTGACGGTTCTTGCGTCGACGCCGTCGGCGAGGCAGATCGCGCCAGCAGGTCCTGGACAGCCCACCCACGACCGGGTCATGGATCGCCCGGTAGATCGTCTCATGCGAGATCTGCGCCACGATCCCGTGGGTGCCACGGCCGAGCTCGATCGAGATCGTCATCGGCGAGTCGTGGGCCTTGAGTCGCCGCATCACGTGCTCGGCCAGAACCTCGTTGCCGCACAGCTTCGAGGGCTTCGGGCGAGCACGCCGACTGGCAGCCTGCTCGTGTGCGTCGACCGCGGTGTAGCTGGCCCGTCCGCCGTTGCGGCAGATCTCGGCGTTGATCGTGGTGCGGTGTCTGCCGAGCCCGTCGGCGATCCGGCCGTCGGTCTGGCAGGCGACGATCCCGACACGGATCTCCTCGCGTTCGCGCAGGGTCAAGGGCTGTGCTGGCATGCTGTGATCTCCACCGGTCGGCGGTCGTGTGTGAACACGGGCATCTTCGCCCGATCACGCTCCGACCGGTGGAACCTCAACCTCACCTGTAGACGTCACCCCTTGAACTCACCGTCTCTGTTGTCAGCCGGTGACGGCTGGAAGCGACGGTAGGTGGTTCTCCTCTCGGGTGGCGAGATCGGCCAGGGTGGCCTCGGCCATGTAGCGCCGCGGGGACGCGATGAGCTCGTCGTTGGTCTCGCAGAGCAACGCCCCGATGAGCCGGACGACCGACTCGGGGTCGGGGAAGATCTGCACGACATCGGTGCGTCGCTTCAGCTCCCGGTTGAGCCGCTCGATGGGGTTGTTCGACCAGAGCTTGGACCAGTGAACTTGTGGGAACGTGGCGTAGGCGAGCAGGTCATGCTCCCTGCCCTCGAGCTTCTCCGCGGCTTTGGGCTCGGTCGTAGCGAGCTGATCGACCACGGCCCGCAGCTGCGCTCGTGCGCCGGCCTCGTCGGGCTGGGCGAAGATCGTGGAGATCAACGCCGAGACCATCCCTCGGTGCTGATGACGCACCACGGCGAGGAGGTTGCGCTTGGCATGCGCCCTGCAGCGTTGCCACCCGGCGTCTTGCAGGACCCGTCCGATCGCTGCACGCAGTCCCGCGTGGGCATCGGAGATGACCAGCTTCACCCCACCGAGCCCACGATCGACCAGCGACCGGAGGAACTCGGTCCAGAACGTCTCGTTCTCGGAGTTGCCCACATCGACGCCCAACACCTCTCTGTAGCCGTCTGCGCGGCATCCCGTGGCGATCACGACCGCTTTGGAGATGACCTGGCCGTGCTCGCGCACGTGCACGTAGGTCGCGTCGAGCCACACGGACACGAACGGCAGATGGATCGAGACGTCGCTCACGTAGGACCTTGACGTCGTCGTCGATGAGCTTGCAGATCCGCGACACCGACGACCTCGACACCCCCGAGTCGCAGCCCAGCGCCTTGACCAGATCGTCGACCTTCCTCGTGGACGTGCCGGTGATGTAGGCGCGCATGATCACCGCCCACAGGGCCTTGTCGATCCGGCGTCGGGGCTCGAGCAGCTCCGGGAAGAACGAACCCTTCCGCAGCTTCGGTCGGTGACCGTTGCGTTGGGTGGTGCGCGTTGGGATCCGCTCGCCGTGCTCAGCACCGATCTTGGCCGAGAGCTCGGCCTCGATCAGTTCCTGCAGCGCGACCTGCAGGATCTCCGCGATCGTGCTCGTCAGGGTTGCGTCGCCGTGCGCCTGGAGGCGCTCAGCGAGCTGGAAGATGGCAGACTCGTGTTGGGTCATCGTGCGTCTCGTTCTGTAGTGAGTTCTGAGACTTGCACGGTGGCCCGCTCCACGTCGAGGACGCGTACGCCGACCTGCTCCTACACCACCACGTGGGACTCACCCGTAAGTACCTGCGGACCGACCGCGACAACACGCCGAACAACAACCTGGGGGATCTGCCCGGGCTGCTGACCCCACGCGGCGCCTGATGCCTGAGCTGGCAAGGCTCTCCGTCGGGCGCCGCCAGTGGCGCTTCGCGGCGGCCGGAACGCGTGATCCTGGCTCGGGTCGTGCGCAGCCCCTGCCGCAGCGCTTCGCAGGCGGCGGTCGTGGGCGCCGGCAGCTGGGGGTGACCTGAGCCCCCTGGGTGGTGCGTCGCGAGGTCAGGACACCTGTCCCATAGCCCACGGTCGGAGCGGTGGCGATCATGTCGAGACACCGAAGAAGCGTCAGGGCTAGGGGCAAACGGACATGATCGCAGCGGCGGCAACTACAAGCCTAAGGAGGGTCCTGGCCTTCTTGGCGACGCTCGCCGTCCTCGCGACCCCGCTCGCGACGCCAGCACACGCCGACAACGGATGGTCCGATCGGGACACCGGCTGGTCCAAGTGCTCGTGGAACTACAAGGACGCCGGCGTGGTCGCCCGCAAGGACGTCACCGTCGGCACCCGCGGCTTCCCCAACGCCGAGTTCCGCGATCGAGTCCGCGACGCCACGGTCCAGTGGGACAGCGTCTCGACCAAGTGGGGGATGTCCCACCGCAACCACTCGAACGTCGACATCCTGTTCGACTACGTGCTTCCCACCGATGTGCGAATCGAGGCCGCAGAGCTTCTTCTCGGGGGTCAGTTCAACGCGTACACATTCACCACGCTTCACCCGAACGCCGCCACCGGCGCGCTCGGTACAGCACCGAGCTACAGCTTGTGTATCGCCCACGGAGGGTTCGCCGGGAACTTCTTGGCTGCCCACATCGAGAGCGCACTAATCCTCGTCACGATCCGCGACGACTGGTTCACCCGCCCCAACGCCGACCGCACCTACTGGGAGCAACTGAACTGCGTCCAAGACGCCAACTCGCCCACCGGATGGCGAGCGACCAACGGAACCAGAGGCGCCAGCCAGGACAACTACCTCTGCCAGAAAGTGGGGGACATGGGTGGTCTGGCGGTCCATGAGCTTGGCCACGCCGTCGGCCTGGCGCACCCTCGCGACGTCGATGCGCTGACAACCTGGAGGATCCAGTGTTCGGCTCCCATCTTCGGGAACGCGAACCGCTGCGCAGCGAGCCGTGCCCACTGCCGCGAACCCAACGTCGCCAGCGACCGCAAGCGGACCGCGTCCATGTGCGCAGGTCAGGACGGCCGCCAAAGTACGGCACGCCGGACCCTCGCCCACTACGACATCGAGAGTCTGCGCTACCACGACCGAATGAACCCCAGCTAGCCCCGACGAACCCAGCGCTTGAGTCCCGAGATTCGAAAAGGCTCGAACATGATGAACCAAGACGCCCGCTTGGCAGTCGCCCTCGCCGCCGTACCCCTGCTGCTAGGCGTTGCAGGCTGCGGCGCAGAACCAGCCGTCGTCGTCGATGTGCTCGCTGCCCAGACCGAGTCCATCCCACTGCCCCTCGGGTCCGGGCCAGGCCGATGCGTGCAATTCCTGAGCTCTGACCACGGCGACCCGCAGGGCTACGCGACTCCGGGCGAGGCGTTCGACGCCTTCTCGGCCCGTCTGGCGGGCTCGGAGGCCCTCGGCGGCGACTTCGAGCACGTCCAGTCGCGGACCCTGCTCGCAGAACGGAACGTGGAGGCACCTGACCATCTGGCCGAGTGGATCACCGTCGAGGACGGGCACGCTGTCCAGGTGGTGTCCTTCAGCGAGTCACCCGAGGGCTCGTGGAAGCTGGCTCAAGTGGCTTGGGAGGTCAGCTGTGAGGAGAACCAAGCCCAGTAGGGCCGCCGCCTTGGCCTTCGTGGCCACCGCCATCCTGTGCTTGCTCGTCGTGCCGTCGCTTCCCGTTCGGGCATCTGACGAGCTGACCATGAGCACTCAGGAGCTCGGCGCCATGGCGGACTTCCGGATCGACACGGTGGTCTCGACCGGTCCGCTTCCTGTCGTGTGGACGCGTACGGTGATCGTCGAGTCGGTGTACTGGTCCCGAGACGGCTCCCCTCCGCGGGGTCCGCGTCAGCCGTCGGCGGGCTTCATCGGCACAGAGCGGCAAGTCACGACCAGCCTCCCGGGGGCGCCTCCGGAGTGGATTGAGGTGTACGACGTCCCGGGAGGCGTGCTCACCGACGCTCAGCGTCAAGCGCTTGAGGCCGAGTTCGGAAGTCCCGTCTTGATCTCCGGAGCGTCGGGCTGGACTGTCGCCAAGATGGTCCTCGCCTCGTGGTCCCCGCTGCTGGTCATCGCAGCGGCGCTGGCTCTCATCTTCCGCTTCGCGGGTAGTCACCCCGTACCCGTACAGCCACGCTGACGCGCGCGCCAGCTCATCCAGTCTCCTGCGGGGTTCCCGGGTTCGAGAGCTGTCTCCTCAGGACCACCACCTCGTATTCCTACCCTGACCTGCAGAAACACCGATCACGCCTCGTCTTCCCAGTCGGGGCGTTCGTCGTCTGCGGGGCGTGGATGACACGAAACTGATGCCCCGGCCCCCTGGGTGGTGCCAAGCGTTGTGCTCAAGTCTGAAGCTCCCGTCGGGAACGCAAGACGACCACGATGCCACGCAAGCGACACACCCCGAACAGATCATCCGCAAACTCGCCGAGGGCCAGCGGCTGCTCGGCGGCGGCGCCGCCGTCGCGGACGTCTGCCGGAAGTTCGAGATCGCCGAATCGACCTGGGCGCGCTGGTTGAACCAGTACGGCGGCATGAAGGCCGATGACGCCAAGCGGTTGATAGAGCTCGAAGGCAGAACGCCGAGCTCAAGCGGTTGCTCGCCGAGGCGGAGCTGGACAAGGCGATGCTCAAGAGGCTCGCCGAGGGAACATGGTGACCCCGGGCCGGAGACGGGTGGCCGTGGACCTGCTGGTCGACGAGTTCGGGGTGTCCGAACGGGGCGCCTGCAAGGTCGTTGGCCAGTCACGCTCGACCCAACGTCGTCCCGCAACCACGGTGGTCGCGCGCGACGAGCCGCTGATGCCACCTCACAGAGCGCAGGTTCCCGACCTCGCCCATGTCCGCCGCCTCATCGCCGTCCACGCATGCAAACAGACCGCGATATCGTCCGGCTCCGTGACAACGACGCCTCGGTCGGCGACGTCATCGTCACCCGGCGCAACGCGCGTACCCTCCGCACCACCGACGCTGCCACGATCGCGCTCCCGGCCGACTACGTCCGCGCCCACGTCGCCCTCGGCTACGCCACGACAAGTCCACCGTGCACAGGGCGCCACGGTCGATGTCGGCCACCACCTGATCGCGGGTGGCAGGACCCCATCCGAGCCTCTACGTCTCCCTGACCAGAGGCCGCACCGCGAACCAAGTCTGGCATGCCCGAACCGTCGAGGAGGCGCCAATCGAAGCAGCCCTGCGGGCGATCATCGAGCGCATCCAGCCAGGCGAACGACCAGCCAAGGCCATGGGGTCGGCCGTCCGGCACCCGGAGTACACACAATGAGCGCCGAAGCGCCGCTGCGTCAACGGCTGCCAGGCGTTGTGGACCGGCGGGCCGGCGAAGCCGTCGAACTACCCCGAGGACTGGGGCGGTCGCCCGCTGTGGGTCACCGACATGAGCGACCCGTACCACCCCGTCACGTCACCGCTGCCCATCGACCTGGAACGCCACGACGGCACGACCGACTACATCCACGACGTGCAGGTCGACGACGTCGGCATCGCCTGGGTGTCCGGAGCTGGCGGTGTCCGCGGATACCACACGTCCGGCGTCCACTTCGATCCGGTGCTGCGGATCACGCGCGAGGCGACCGCCTTCGACCCCGTGCCCGCGGGTGGCGGTGGCATCGCCGCGTTCAACAGCTCCTTCTCCCACAACTCGTTCCGCCCGGTCGGCGCCGACAAGGACCAGGGCGCCGATCTGTCGCTCGGGTACGAGGAAGGCGAGCTCCTCTACGTGACCGAGGAGGCCTTCACCGGCGGGTGCGTCAACGACGGCATCTTCGCGATCGTGCGCGTCACCGGCTCCGAGGACGGGCAGGGCTGGCGCTCGACATCCGACGACCCGTACCGGCTCGAGACGGTCGGTACGTGGAGCCCCGTCGGCAACCCCGGCACGTCGGCCGGCCTGTGCTCGGCCCACTACTTCGACATGAAGGATGGGCTCGTCGTCTACTCGTGGTATCAGTACGGCACGCGGTTCATCGATGTGTCGGACCCCGCCAACCCCATTCAGGTCGGCTACTTCTCACCGCCGGGGAACAACTCGTTCTCCCCGTTCTTCAACGGTGACCACGTGTACATCGGCGACTCGGCTCGGGGCATCGACATCGTCACGCTGAACGCGTCGATGGCGCAGAACCGCACGACGCGGACGGTGGTGGAGGCGGTGATCTCGCCGCAGAAACAGGCCGACCTGGACGCTGCGGTGTTCGCCAACTTCGCGCCCGACCCGGCGTACGGATGGGCCTGCCGCATCGATCTGAGCGCCCGCTGACGTCAGGCGTCAGCGGCCCCAATGACCCCGCGTCTGAGCAATTCCGTATGCATAATGCTACGTTTCTGCGGGGATGGGGGTGTGTGGTGCCTGGTGCGACGTGGAAGGCGATCTACGAGGTTGCTGCTGAGCAGCATGGGTTGTTCTCGACCGATGACGGGCGTCGCATCGGGGTGCCGGGGGCCTATCTGCGGCAGATGGTTGCGAGGGGGACGCTGGATCGGGTTGCGCGGGGGATCTACGGGGTGCCGGAGGTGCACGGCGGTCATGCGCGGCCGTTCCGGCTCGCGGTGATGTGGGCGGGGGACGGCAGCGTGCTGGAGGCCGACGCGGTCTTGTCGTTGCTGGGCCTCGCGGATGCGAACCCCCGGGTCTTGCGGGTGGTCTCGCCGCGGCCGGTGCGTCGGCAGGATCCGCCCGTCCCGATGCAGGTCCGGGTCGCTGCGGTCGCACCAGCGGACGTGACGATGTACCTGCAGGTCCCGTGTCTTCGAGTCGGCGTCGCGCTGCGGGAAGCGCTTGACCGTGGGCTGGTGATGCCGTCGAGGATTCGCGACGCGGTGGGGGTGGCCGAGGCGGACGGGATGCTGCGGCCTGGCGAGGCCGAGGCGTTGAACGAGCATCTCGACGAAGGGCGAGAGGTGGAGTATGGCTGAGGGCCCTCCTCCGAACCTCCGGTCGTTCGATGCTCGCCTGCGCAACCACTGCGAGGCCGCGGGGCGTGACGTTCCCCACCACGTCACAGTGGGGGCACTTGACCTTGGGCATGATGCAGATCGCCCAGAAGCTGCACGCCGTCACCGCACCTGATGTTGACGGGTTCAGCAACGAGCGAGCACATGATCTCGTGGATCTGCAGATCCTCGCGGGTGAGCTTGTCGACGCGCCGGTGAACCGGGCGACGTGCGCTGCGTTGTTCGCGGCACGTTCGGCTCATGCGTGGCCGCCGAGGGTGGTTGTCCGCCCGGGCTGGGACACGCGATATCTGGCGGAAGCGGGCGGGCTGTCCGGTCTGGCACCGTCGGTCGACGACGCGGCAGCGTGGGCGAACCGTCTGATCGCCCAGATCGATCAGCGTTGACCGGCTCCCGACGACGCACGCGAAGGGGACGTCGAGGCGGCGATCGCACAGGTGGCGTGCTCGCTACTCGACGGTGACGATCGTCGTCGCGAAGACCGAGGTGCGGAAGGTCGAGCCGGTCGCGGTGAGGAACTCGACGACCAGCGTGTGGGTGCCCGGCTCCAGGTCGATGTCCCAGGTGACGGTCGTGCACGGCGACGTTCGGGAGCAGGTCTCGCGGGGGACGACCTGCAGCAGCGTGGCACCGTTGAACACCCGGAGGACGCCGAGCTCTTCGGGATCTTCCGGAGCGTCCGTCACGTCGGTGACGAGCTCGCCGACGGTGCCGCCCTGTATCTCCACCTGCAGCAGGAACGGTCCGGGTCCAGCGAGCGTCTCGCCGAGCTGGGGCGTGAGGATCGTGACGGAGATGTCGTCAGCGACCGGCAGGTTCGTCACGTCGACGAAGACCGGCGGCGGATGCAACGTGTTGGTGAGCGGGCCGGACAGCGCGAGGCTGGCCGTCGCGGCGACCACGACGATCCCGATCGTCGCCGGGGACGTCCTGCCGAACTTCTGTGGCCGGGCAGCGAACCAGAGCACGCCGCCGAGTCCGACGACGCCGAGGGGAATGGCCCATCCGACCTGATCGGACAAGAAGTCCGTCGATGCTGACGCCAACGCGGATGCGAGCGCGATCGCGGCGAACGGCACGATCAGATCCGTGAGCTCCCGCACCTTGACGACGCGCGCGACCATCAGCAGGAACAGCGCGGCGACCAGCAGGCTCAGCAGCGCGACTGGCGCCTGCCAGGTCGAGCCCGGGCCCATGTGTGCCAGCAGCAAGGTCACGGTCCGCCCTCAGGTTCGCTGGAGGTCACCGGGTGCCCGCGCCCGACCTTCGGTCAGCTGGTGGCGATGCGTCGACGCACGAGCACCGCACCCAGGCCGAGGCCGAGCACGGCGAGGGCTGCCTGCCCGCCACCCGTGGCGGGGAGCTGGCCCCCGCTCGGCTCGCTCGGGGCCGGGGTCGGAT
>CBDTZB010000019.1:0-13033 GCA_965364795.1 uncultured Nocardioides sp. | reverse complement strand
TCGGCCCACGCCGCGCGCCGCGGCCGGATCGAGAACGGCGAGGAGATCATCGTCGGGGTTAACAAGTTCCAGACCACCGAGGTCTCGCCGCTGACCGCCGACCTCGACGGGGCCATCATGACCGCGGATCCCGAGGCCGAGCGCTCGGCGCTCAACTCCGTGGAGGAGTGGAAGTCCCAGCGCGACAACGACGCCGTCGAGAAGGCCTTGGCCACGTTGGCGGCCGACGCGAAGACCGACACCAACCTGATGGCCGCCACGCTCGCCGCGGCGCGTGCGGGTGCCACGACCGGTGAATGGGCCGGAACCCTGCGTGAGGTGTTCGGCGAGTTCCGTGCGCCCACTGGGGTCAGTGGCGCCGTCGGCGTTGCTGAGGCCGGCGCTGAACTGACCGAGGTGCGCGACCGGGTGAAGGCGACCGGCGATGAACTCGGTGGACGGCTGCGACTCCTGGTGGGCAAGCCGGGTCTCGACGGTCACTCCAACGGTGCCGAACAGGTCGCCGTCAGGGCTCGCGACGCTGGCTTCGAGGTGATCTACCAGGGCATCCGTCTGACCCCGGAGCAGATCGTCGCCGCCGCCGTGGCTGAGGACGTCCACTGCGTCGGGCTGTCGATCCTCTCCGGCTCCCACATGGAGCTGGTTCCTGCCGTGCTGAAGGGTCTGCGCGAAGCCGGTCTCGATGATGTGCCGGTTATCGTCGGCGGGATTATCCCCGATTCCGACGGCCGGGCGCTGATAGAGCAGGGCGTGGCCGCCGTCTACACCCCCAAGGACTTCGGTCTCACCGAGATCATGGGTGGGATCGTCGAGGTCATCCGGACCGCCAACGGTCTATGACCGTCAGCCGGGCCGAACGACTTCCGACGCGCGGGGCTTGGACGAACGGGGCTACAGGTTGATGGTGACGTCGGCGTCCTTGCGGAGGTCGGTGACGAGAGCCTGAGCGGCCTGGCCCTGCTTGTCACCCCGGATCTGGTCCACGATCTCGCCACGAACCTGGTTCAGCGGGGGTAGTTCCTGGGCGTTCTGGGGGTTGGCCGCCTGCTGCTCCGCCACCTGGTCGTAGAGGGCCCGGACCTCCTGTTTGGTCACCTTCAGTGCACCTGGAGTGATCTTCTTGATGAGGCGGTCGATCCTGATCTGAGCCTCCACCTGCTCCAGCAGGTCAGCGATGCTCAGGCCCTGCTGCTCGAGCAGGGGAGCGAGGTCCTTGCGGGATGTCAGTCCGTTCTGCTTCATCAGGGTGGCCAGTTCGGCGTTGACGTCGGCCTTGGTGGCGGCGATGTCGAGACGATCCGCCTCCTGCGTCAGCAGCGCGTTGCCGACCAGGCCCTCGGCTGTCTGCTCCTTGAGCACGTCTTGGTCGACCGGCTGCCCGGTGCTCTGAGCCTGGCCGGACGCCGACTCGAACTGCCTGGTGTAGACCTGCTCGAACTCGTCCCGGCCGATCTCCTCGCCGTTCACTACGGCCACCACGTCAGGCAGCCCGTCCAGGTCGGCCTCGGGTGCGGCTTCTGGGTCAGCCGGGGCGGAAGCGGACGGAGCCGACGATGCGGCATCGGCGTCGTTTGAGTCGCCGTCTTCGCTGCCGCAGGCGGAGAGCGCGAGCACGCCCGCCAGCATCAGGCCGAGCGTTATCGATCGCGCTGCGGGACGAATTCGTGGACGTGCAGTCATCAGGGTCACCCAGAGAATCGGAGAAAGGCCAGACTCGAAGTTAGCAACCGGTCAAAACCCCTGAGATGGGTGGATCACCCCACTGACGGCGCTAGTGGGGGACACTGTTCTGGTGTCGAGAGTGATCGTCGTGGGCGCCGGAGTCGTGGGTCTCTCCTGCGCGGTGCGTCTGTTGGAGGCTGGACACCGAGTCGATGTGGTGGCCCGTGACCTTCCACTGGAAACGACCTCGGTCGTGGCAGCAGCGCTGTGGTATCCCTACCGGGCACTTCCGCGGGACAGGGTGGCCGCCTGGTCGGCTCGAGCCTTCCAAGTATTCGACGAACTCGCCGCGAACGATGTCGGTGCAGGCGTGCGGATGCTGGACGGCACCGAGGTGATGCGGTCCGCGACCCCCGATCCGTGGTGGGCCTCGGCGGTGCCTGGCCTGATTCGGCAACGTGACCTCCCCGAGGGGTACACCGACGGTTGGTCCTTCCGCACCCCGGTGGTGACGATGCCGACGTACTTGAGGTGGCTCTCGACTCGAATCGAGGACCTGGGCGGATCCATCACGCGGCTGAACCTGCATGACTTGCCGACCGGTGGTGACCTGGTCGTGAACGCCTCCGGCATCGGCAGTCGACTGCTGGCCCACGACTCGGCGGTGACGCCGGTCCAGGGTCAGGTGGTGGTGGTCGAGCAGGTGGGTCTGGAGCGATGGATGCTCGACGCGGAGGGCCCGACCTACGTCATTCCGCGCGAGGACGAGATCGTCGTGGGAGGCACAGCGCTGGAGGGGGAATGGAGCCGAACCCCCGATGCGAAGGTGGCCGACCTTCTCCTTGAGCGGGGTAGGCGCCTGGTTCCGGAGTTGGCGGGGGCCAAGGTGCTGCGGCACAAGGTGGGCCTGCGTCCTGCTCGTCCAGCGGTGCGTCTGGAGCGCGAAGGACACGTCGTGCACTGCTACGGCCACGGCGGCTCAGGCGTCACCGTGTCCTGGGGGTGTGCTGAGGAAGTCGTGGCGCTGGTTGGTGCGTGACGGGCAGGACCCGACAACTGGACCGATCAGCGCTCAGAAGCGTTGCGCCGGCGATTGATCGCGATTGCTAGTGGCAGGCCGATACCGAAGCCGATGACGGTCCCGACGAGGGCGCCCCAGTCCTCATCGACGTTGAGGCCCACCAGCGCCGCGATGGCCACCGCTGCCAACACCAGAGTGGCGAGGGCGAGGTTGAAGAACATCTCTCGAAAGAAAAGGGTGCTGAAGCTTTCACTCGGCTGGGCGGGTGCAGCGGCCTGGGTGGGCTCCGGGGAGTTGGCTTGAGTGGGGCCGGCTGCTGGTGTCGACGCCTGCGCGGGTAGAGCAGCCACGGCGGTGGCCGAACCGAGCGGAAGGGCTTGAACCACCGCTAAAGGGTTGAGGGCACCGTAGATGTGGGGGTAGGTCTCCTCGGAGTCGGGAACCGGCTCCTCGATGACGGGTACGTCGAGCAGATCGGTGTCGATCACCAGGAGCACGAGCGGCTCCGTAACGTCGGCGTAGTAGCGATCACGGACCCCCTCCCACTGATCCCCACGGCTGGCGTGAAGGAAGCCCTGGTCGGCCAGCGTTCGGCCACGGGTGGAGGTCGTGTAGCGACCAGTGGCCTGCGCGGCCGTCCAGTCGCGGGCGGTGGCGATGTGAAAAATTCGAGTCATAGCGGGTCCATCAGAACAGTCGCGTGGAGGGATCGTCGATACCGCGTAGGGCGTCGTAGTCCACGACCGCACAGGTGATGCCGCGGTCCGTGGCCAACACCCGCGCCTGCGGCTTGATCTCCTGGGCCGCGAAGATGCCGCGTACGGCGCCGTTGGCGGTGAGCAGCGAGTCTCGGTTGAGCAACTCCAAGTAGCGGGTCAGTTGCTCCACGCCATCGATGTCGCCCCGACGTTTGATCTCGACCGCGACGCTGGCGCCCACGGCGTCGCGACACATCAGATCCACCGGACCGATGGCCGTGGGGAACTCCCTGCGCACCAGGGTCAGGCCCTCCGCCAGAGTCCCCGGGTGTTCGGCCAGCAACTCCTGCAGATGCTTCTCGACCCCGTCCTTCTGAAGCCCGGGATCGACCCCCAGATCATGGGAGGAATCGCTGATGACCTCGTCAAGCAGAATCCGCAGCGTGTCGTCGGTCTTGGTGCTGGTGACGATCCATTCGATCTGGCCCTCTTCGGTGGTGCCCTCGCGCAGGGTGCACGGCGGCGACATCCAGTTCAGCGGCTTGTAGGAGCCGCCGTCGGAGTGTGCGAGCACCGAACCGTCGGCCTTGATCATCAACACCCGGGTCGCCATCGGCAGGTGTGCGGTCAGTCGTCCCGCGTAATCGATCTGGCAACGGGCCACGACAAGTCTCACGAGCGGGGAATCTACCAACACCCGATGGCGCGTGGTGCAGGCCACCGCGCGCTGCGGGCCAGTCTCACGGTCACCCACCTAGAGCCAAGGGGGACCAGGACGCGTGGAATGATCCCCCTATGACGAGCTCTGACACGGAAACTGAATCCGACGCCCGCACCTTCTCGACCATCGGCGTCGTCGGTCTCGGCACCATGGGTGCCGGCATCGCGGAGGTCTTCGCCCGCCACGGTTACTCCGTGGTCGGCGTTGAGCTCGACGACGAGACCCTCCAGCGCGGCAAGCAGTACGTCGAACACTCCACAGCGCGTGCCGTGAAGGGCGGAAAGATCACCGAGGCCGAGCAGGCCGAGCTCCTGGGGCGCATCTCGTTCACCACAACGCTGAAGGACCTTGCGGAGGCCGACCTCGTGGTCGAAGCCGTCGTCGAGAGCCTTGACGTCAAGAAGGCCCTCTTCGCCGAACTCGACGGCATCGTGTCCGCTGACGCGGTGCTGGCCACCAACACCTCATCGCTGTCGGTCACCGAGATCTCCACCGCTAACACTTCGCCGGGCCGCGTCATCGGCATCCACTTCTTCAACCCCGCTCCCGTGCAGAACCTCGTCGAGGTTGTCCGCACCGTCGTCACCGAGCCTTCTGTGCTCGCCGATGTCACCGCCCTGGTGGAGAAGCTGGGCAAGAACCCGGTCGTGTGCGGCGACAAGGCGGGCTTCATCGCCAACACGCTGCTCTTCGGCTACCTCAACCACGCTGTCTCGATGTTCGAGAGCCGTTATGCCACGCGTGAGGACATCGACGCCGCCATGCGTTTCGGCTGCGGCTACCCGATGGGCCCGCTGGCGTTGGTCGACCTGATCGGTCTCGACACGACCTACGAGATCCTCCAGACGATGTACCTGCAGGGCCGCGACCGACTGCACGCACCGGCGCCGCTGCTCAAGCAGATGATGACCGCTGGCCTGCTCGGTCGGAAGTCCGGTCGCGGCTTCTACACCTATGAGGCTCACGACAGCCCGAAGGTCGTCGCCGACGCGAAGACCCCCTCGGCCGATGAGAAGCCCACCCTGCAGCACTCGATCAAGCAGGTCGGAGTCGTGGGCACCGGCACGATGGCCACCGGCATCGTTGAGGTCTTCGCCAAGAGCGGCTTCGACGTCATCTACGTCGGCCGTGGCGACGAGAAGGTCGCTGGCGTTCGTGCGGCCATTGAGAAGTCTCTGGACAAGGCCATCGGCCGCGGCAAGATGGAGGAGTCCCAGAAGGACGTCGTCCTGGGCCGACTCACGGGCACCACGTCGCTCGATGACCTCAAGACCGTGGACATCGTGGTCGAGGCCATCGCCGAGGACCTGAAGGTCAAGACCACCCTTTTCGCCAACCTCGATGACATCTGCAAGCCCGGTGCGATCCTGGCCACCACGACGTCGTCGTTGCCGATCATCGAGTGCGCCCAGGCGACCAAGCGTCCCGAGGACGTCGTCGGTATGCACTTCTTCAACCCGGCCCAGGTCATGAAGTTGGTCGAGGTCGTCTCCACCGTCGCGACCTCCGAGGCCGTCACCGAGACGACGCGCGCCCTGTGCGACGTGCTGGGCAAGGTCGCGGTCTCCTGCGGCGACCGTGCCGGCTTCATCGTCAACGCGCTGCTCTTCCCCTACCTCAACGACGCGGTGAAGATGCTCGAGGCGCACTACGCCACGGCTGACGACATCGACCTGGCCATGAAGAAGGGGTGTGCGCTCCCGATGGGACCGTTCGAACTCCTCGACGTGGTCGGCAACGACGTGTCCCTGGCCATTCAGCGCGAACTCTTCCTTGAGTTCCGCGAGCCCGGCTTCGCTCCTGCGCCGCTGCTGGAGCACCTGGTGACGGCCGGTTACCTCGGCCGCAAGACCAAGCGGGGTTTCCGCGACTACAGCCGTCGCTGATCGAAACACCCCTCTGCGCCGTCACCCGGATCGGGTGACGGCGCAGTGCGTTGGGGCGTGAGCGTTGGAACACGGCAGCACGCCCTGCCATAGTCGTCCCCGTGTCGACTACTCAGCCCAGTCCTCCGTCGAGCCCAGAACCCGTTGCCTACCCCTCGCCCATGGCGCGGACCCGGGCCGCGATCGGCAAGAGCCTCAAGCCGCATGTGATCGTCCTGTTCGGGGCGACCGGTGATCTGGCTCGCCGCAAACTGCTGCCCAGCCTGACCCACCTGGTCCTGTCGAAACTAACGCCCGACATCCAGATCGTCGGGTCGTCGCTGGACGACCTGACCCACGAGGAGTTCCGCGCCTTCGCGAAACAGGCCGTGGACGAGTTCGCCCCGCGAACCCTCAAGCCGGGGGAGTGGGAGCAGTTCGCCGAGCGACTCCATTACGTCCCGACCGGGCAGGGTGCAGCGGGGCTGCGGGCCGCGGTGACGAGCGCCTCCGAGAAGTTGGACTGCGGCGGACTCGAGCCACGCATCCTGCACTACCTCAGCGTCCCACCCGCCGCCGCGACCAAGGTGATCGCCACGGTGCGCGAGGCTGATCTGGTCGATCGAGTTCGCGTGGTGATGGAGAAGCCGTTCGGCACCGATCTGGCGAGTGCTGTCGAACTGAACGACTTCGTGCACGAGACCTTTGATGAGGACCAGATCTTCCGGATCGATCACTTCCTGGGCAAGGAGGCTGCCCAGAACGTGTTGGCCCTCCGTTTCGCCAACGGACTCTTCGAGCCGATCTGGAACCGGAACTTCATCGACCACATCCAGATCGACGTGCCGGAGACTCTCGGCCTGGATCGGCGGGCAGGTTTCTACGAGGCCACGGGCGCCTACAAGGACATGGTGGTGACCCATCTCTTCCAGGTCCTCGCCTTCGTGGCGATGGAACCTCCCACGGCTCTGGAGCCGGGGGCCATCAGCGAGGAGAAGAACAAGGTCTTCCGCTCGCTGATGGCGATCGAACCGAGCGACGTCATCCGTGGCCAGTACGTCGGTTACCGGGACGAGGAGGGGGTCGCGCCTGACAGCGACACCGAGACCTTCATCGCCCTGAAGTGTGGGATCGATAACTGGCGCTGGGCCGGGGTGCCGTTCTACCTGCGGACCGGCAAGCGTCTGGCCGAGGGGCAGCGCATCATCTCCATCGCCTTCAAGGAAGCGCCGAAGTCGATGTTCCCTTCTGACTCGGGAGTCGGAACCCAGGGGCCGGACCACCTGACGTTCGACCTGGCCGACGAGTCCAAAGTCTCCTTGTCCTTCTACGGCAAGCGCCCGGGGCCGGGCATGAAGCTGGACAAGCTATCCATGCAGTTCTCGACCGAGGACACCGTCCACGTCAACGACGTCCTGACGGCCTACGAGCGGCTGATCCTGGACGCCATGCGGGGTGACCGCACGTTGTTCACCACCGCTGAGGGCATCGAGTCGCTGTGGGAGCGTTCACAACTACTCATCGAGAATCCGCCTCCGGTGAAGTCCTATCCTCCGGGCAGTTGGGGTCCGAATGCGATCCACCAATTGATCGCCCCGCACGCGTGGCGGCTGCCCTTCGAACGGGAGTGGCGGGAGACGAAGTAGCCGGGGTTTGTCGGCGCCGCGACGTAGGCTGAGGGACATGACGACTATCTTGGTGCTCCTCTTGGTGGTCCTCGTGGCCGTGGGCGTTCGCTCCAGTCAGCGGCAGAAGGTGCGGGCGCTGGAGCGCCGTCGGGCCGAGTTGGAGCCGGTGCAGAAGTTGGCCTTCGAGGACATCACCGCACTCGGCGTGGAATTGCAGAACTTCGACAACGAGCTCGTCGGTCACGACTTGGACGTCGGAGCGAACGCGGATTATCAGCGGGCCCTGGACGCCTACGAGGCGGCGAAGACCGCCGGGGACCGGATCAGCGTCCCCGACGACATCCGGCACGTCACCGAGATCTTAGACGACGGCCGCTACGCCATCGCCTGCGTCCGAGCCCGGGTGGCGGGTGAGCCGCTGCCCACGCGTCGTGCGCCGTGCTTCTTCGACCCCCAACACGGCATGTCCGTCACCGACGTTCCCTACGCGCCTGCCGGCGGGATCCAGCGAGATGTCCCGGCCTGTGAGTTGGACGCCGAGCGGGTTCGAGTCGGAGCGGAGCCTCACGTGCGTCAGGTGATGGTGGGGGCACAGCGGGTGCCCTACTGGCAGGGCGGTCCTGCCTTCGCGCCGTACGCCGCTGGCTACTACAACTCCATGGTGCCGATGAACCTGCTCTTCGCCGGGATGATGTTCGGTTCCTTCGGTGGGCTGGGTTCGTTCGGCGGCCACGAACTCGGATCCGATGGTGGTGACTACGGCGACAGCGGGGACTACGGCGATGGTGGTGGTTTCGGAAACGGCGGCGGGTTCGACGGCGGCGGGCTCGACGGCTTCGGGTTCTGATCGAAGCCGATCGGGCTACCGTGATCGAGTGAGCTCTCCGTGGATGCGTCACCTCCTCGCTGTGCTGGCCGTCGCGGGACTGCTGGTCGGTCTGATCGGTGTCCCAGCGAGCGCGGGTGCCGACGTGCGTCCGCTTCCACTCGACACTGACGTGGACTACCAACTCGGCGGCTCCTCTCCACCGGCGCCCAACGTGGGGATCGTGGTGCGGGACCGGACCGCCAGACCGGTCTCGGGGCTCTACAACGTCTGTTACGTCAACGGTTTCCAGACTCAGCCGAATCAAAGGGCGTTCTGGAAGAAACGGGGGAGGCTGCTCCTGCGACACCAGGGGCGGCTGGTGGTCGACGAGGCCTGGGGCGAGTGGCTGCTGGATATTCGCACGCCTACCAAGCGCCGAGCGTTGGCGAGGATCATGAAGGCTTGGATCCGGGGGTGTGCCCGTAAGGGGTTTGACGCGGTGGAGTTCGACAATCTCGACTCGTTCTCGCGCAGCCAACGCCTCATTAAGCGGCGACACGCCCTCGCGTTTGCGAGGAAGCTGGTGCGCCAGTCCCATCGCCTGGGGTTGGCCACGGGCCAGAAGAACACCGCCGGACTCAACGGCACCAAGCTCGGCTTCGACTTCGCCGTCGCGGAACAGTGCGCGGCCTACGACGAATGTGGGAGGTACGTCGACAGCTTCGGGCGGCAGGTGTTGGCCATCGAGTACACCAAACGCCACTTCAAACGGGCCTGTGCTCAGTTCGGGGAGCAACTGGCCATCGTCTACCGCGACCTCGATCTCAGTCCGAAGGGCGTCCGTCGCTGGTGTTGAGCAACCGATCCGATCAGTCAGCAGCCTGGCGGGCGCGGTAGGCCGCAACGGCATTGCGGTTGCCGCAGGCGGTCGAGCAGTAGCGTCGCGAGCGGTTGCGCGACAGATCCAGCACGATGCCGTCGCAGTCGTCGTCGGCGCAGACGTCGAGGCGAGAACCCTCGTCGGCGCGGATGACGTCCACCATGGCCATCGCGGTTTCGGTCTTGATACGCACCGGCAGTGAGGCTTGGGGGTCGACCAGGTGGAGGTGCCAGTCGTAGTCCTCGTGACGCACGAGTTGGGGCTTGGTGGGGATGCCGTCGAGGATCGCGTTGACCATGGCGACGGCTTCTTCCCGCTCAGCCAGCAGCAGTGCGCGCAACTGTGGCCGGATCGCTCGAACCTCCGCCAACTCGGCTTCATCCCGATCGTGCCGTCCGGTGTAGACGAACTCCGCGTAGAACGCGTCGAGACCCTCGATGTCCGTCAACGTGTCGGGAGTGGACGCGGTGTTCACCAAGGTGACTGCTGCTCGGAGGGCTTCGGCGGCGTCATGAGCGAAAACCATCGTGAGAGATTACCGCATAGCCTTGGTCCGATGCGGACTTGGTGTCCAGAACCTTGAGCGTTGCCATCGCCCCCTGCGGACCGATGGCAACAGCGACAGCTGTGCCGACGACCGCAGTCGCCCTCGTCAGTCGACGGAGAAGGATTGCTCTTCCGGGGCGGCCTGCGATGGTGCGCGCGCACCGGCAGTCGGCGTTCTCGGGTGGATCGTGGCGGTCAGCTGACAACCCGAGTCCCCGGTGTTCGAGCCGAGGTTTGCTGCGTCGATCGAGAAGCGGTACGAAACGCCCGGTTCGAGGTTCTTGTATCCGACAACCGGTGCGTTGCCGTACGCCCCCGACGCCGCAGTCTGACGGAGCGACCAGGTAGCCGTGACCTCGGACCATGAGCTGCCATCGGCGCTGAACTGCACTCGGCTATCCACCGGGCCGGGACCCTCCGCATACAGGCCGCCGGAGAAAACCGCCACCATCGCGAAGTCTGGTACGAACGGTGCGGTGATGCACTCGGGGTCTGATCGGGTCAGGCCGGTATCCCTGCTGGAGACTACCTGCGTTGATCGTGCAGCGATTGCTTCGTCGACTTCGGACTCGGTGTAGTACCGGTCGTCGTGGTCGTGGTCCATCGTGTACCCGACGATGTCGAACAACACGTGTGCCGACTTGCCGGCACTCATCTTCACGTACAACTGGAGCTTGCCACCAGGGCCAAGCTTCATCAGCACCGCGTTGGGCTCCGTCGTCCCCTTGGTGAAGTTCACGGTCGACGTCGTTGGGACTCCGGTCGCGCCTGCTGGCCGTACCGACAAGAACCCAGATCTGTCTGCCTGTGTCACCGTCACGTTCGCCACCACGGCGACCGCCCCGGCTGGGACAACGATCTTGGTGCCGCTGGGGGCGACTGCCACGTTGCCGGTCACCTGAATATCCCGCGGGGAGTCTGAGGTGAACTTCCCGGTCAGCCCGAGATTGGACCGAGTGTCAAGAATGCGCTCGGGATCCACCGACACGAAGACCGGCTTGGGGTCACCGGCTCCGATGCCAGCCTGCGCCATCCCAATTCCCCCGGCACCCAGTGAAACAGCAACCGCCGCTCCAATCGCTGCCCAACGTGATCGAATCATTCTTGACCGCCCGCCTTTAGGTCGTTGCTCCAGTGGCTAAACGAAGAAGGTTAGCAAAATCACTGCCGCACTGCGCGCTGCCGCAATGCCGTGAGCCGAGGCGGGACGGGTCGGGTCCAGCGACACGCGGCGCTGAGTTGGCGTGCCCGAACGGCCTACTCGGGGCCATGATGGATAGATGAAACTCTCGCTGCCACTCGGATCGGAACACGTGCGCACCACGCCGACATTCGACAACGAGTCGGTCCCGGCCGGGCTGTTGCGCGACCACCGGATCGCAACCGGTACGTGGGGGCGGCTGATCGTCCACGACGGTTCGCTGCGCCTGGTATTCGCCGCTATGGACGGACAGGCCGCCGACGAACAGGTCGTGGACGCCGACAACGCCGGCATCATCCCTCCCGATCGGCTACACCAGGTGGTCTTCGACGGACCGGTGTCGTTCGCGGTGGAGTTCCACCGCGTCTGACCGGGTCGGCTCGGGCGGCCTCCCTTGTTGTCATGGGTAAGAGCCATGTTGACAGGTTACGCAGCGGATCTTTAGTGTCATCGTCCATGACGATGTTGACAGATGACGCAGGTACGGCCGTGATGTCCGGCCGGAGCCGTACCGCCACGGGACTCGGCTTCGCCTTCGTCTCCGCCATCTCCTTCGGCCTGTCCGGGTCGCTGGCCAGTCCGATGCTCGCCCAGGGATGGTCGCCCGGCGCAGTCGTTCTCATCCGAGTAGCCATCGCGGCGGCCGCCGTGGTCCCGTTCGGGTTGGTGGCGCTGCACCGCCGCTGGTATCTCCTGCGGGAGCACGCCGGCGTGCTGATCGTGTACGGCGTGTTCGCCGTCGCTGGAGCGCAGTTCGGGTACTTCTCGGCTGTTCAATACATGCAGGTCGCCCCGGCGCTTCTGATCGAGTACACCGCGCCGGCCGCCGTGGTGATGTGGCTCTGGCTGCGCCACGGTGAGCGTCCCGGGCGCGTCACGCTCGTGGGAGCAGCCCTGGCGGTTCTCGGACTCGTGTTGCTGCTCGACCTGCTGTCGGGTGCGGACGTCAGCGTGATCGGCATGGCGTGGGGCCTGTTCGCCATGCTGGGCGCAGCGACGTACTTCATCATCTCGGCCGACGACACCCGAGGGCTCCCGCCCATCGTTCTGGCCAGCGGCGGCCTGGTGGTCGGCACGATCGCTCTCGGCGGACTGGGTCTGGTCGGACTGCTGTCGATGCGAGCCGCCCCTGAGGCGGTCACCTACGGCGGCGTGGGGCTCACTGTCTCGTGGTGGATCCCGCTCGTGCTCCTCGGCCTGGTCACCGCAGGCGTGGCCTACACGTCTGGGATCGCTGCCGGTCGACGGTTGGGCTCGCGACTCGCTTCGTTCGTCGCCCTGACTGAGGTGCTCGCTGCCGTGCTGTGGGCGTGGTTGCTCCTCGACGAACTGGCCGGACCGCTGCGCCTGTTCGGTGGCGTGCTCATCATCGCTGGCGTCGTGGTCGTGAAGTTGGGGGAGCGGCGCATCGAAGCGCTCCCCACCAACCCCGAGGTGCCCGCCGCGGCGCTGTGAGCTAGCCAGCGTAAGTTAACGGGCGTCCTGGCGGCGGACGAGTACCTCGCGAAGGATCAGCAGCACCGCAGCAGCGCTGGGGATAGCCAGCAGGGCCCCGACCACACCGAGGAGTGCGGCGCCGATCAGAGCGGCGATCACGGTGACCGCACCGGGGATATCGACCGAGCGTGACATCACGCGTGGGTAGATGACGTAGTTCTCGACCTGCTGGTAGATCAGGAAGAAGATCACGCAGATCAATCCGGCGTGGAAGTCGGTGGCGAAGGCGATCGCGGTGACGACGACAGCACCGATGGTGGCGCCGATCATCGGAATCACATCGAGGAGCGCGACAACGAACGCCAGCGCTACGGCGTACTCGCCGAGGCCGATGGAGAACAAGAAGATCAGCGTCGAGACCCCAGCGAAAGAGGCGACCACGAAGGCCCCGGAGACGTAACCACCCACGTTGTGGATGATCTGGTCGCCCAGCAATGTGAAGCGCTCACGCCGAGAGGCGGGCGCCAACCGGTAGAGCGCCTCCTTGGTGATCTCCAGGGAGGAGA